>PLXO01000122.1 GCA_003151425.1 Acetobacteraceae bacterium | reverse complement strand
ACAAGCTGCGGGCGCACAGCGATCTTCACCTGGTCAGCGTCTTCTCGCCTGCGCTGAAAGGCGACGAGCAGCATGATCGCGAGGGAACGCTGCCGCCGAGCGGCCCGGTCCCGCTGGGGCCAGGCGCCGGGTAAAGGGGGGCTTCTTAGCGACGACGCGCTGAAAGCGGCTCGCAAAGCGCCTCCAGTACGTCCGATGCTCGGACCTGTCACGCCGCTGCCTCGATAAGGCTGAGCAGTCATGACTTGCGCCGGAACGCGACAGCGCCTCGGTCTGCTGCTAGTCTGCAATGGGTCGATTGCGGCGGTTAGGGTCGGACAGCAGTGGTCCCGCCCTGATGTTGCTGTCATTGCGAGCGTAGCGAAGCAATCCCCTGCCAGTTGCGCACCCTCGTGGGGATTGCCGCGTCGCTTCGCTCCTCGCAACGACAGTGAACCGGCTGGTCGCCCGCCTCGCCTACGTTCGCCCGATTGCCCTGCCATGCAGCCATCGCCACCTTGCCTCGGCGGCCCACATCGGGCATGATCACAGTATACGCGGCGATATCGTGACCCATGCGCCACAGCCCCTGCGGAGCATGCATACGCGACCCCCGCGGCTCGGATCGTGGATGCCCCCGGACCACCGGGCGCCACACAAACAACGCGGCGGCGGTCGGCAAATCGGCGACCTCCGCGACAACGGGAGCCAGAACGCCATGGGAGCGCAAACGCCATGATGAGATCCCTGCATATCGACGCAGCCAAGTGCACCGGCTGCATGCAATGCGAGATGGCCTGCTCCTACGAGAACTACGGGGTGTTCAACCCGGCCAAGTCGCGCATCAAGGTGTTCGACTTCCATGAAACCGGGCGCAAGGTGCCCTACACCTGCACCCAGTGCGACGAGGCATGGTGCCTGCACGCCTGCCCGGTCGAGGCGATCTCGCGCGACCTGTCCACCGGCGCCGTGGTCGTCAACGAGGCGACCTGCGTCGGCTGCAAGGTCTGCACCATCGCCTGCCCGTTCGGCACCATCAACTACGTGGCGGACACCGGCAAAGTGCAGAAATGCGACCTGTGCGGGGGAAAACCTGCCTGCTCGGACGCCTGCCCGACCGGCGCCATCACCTACATCGACGCCGACTGGACCGGGCTCGATCGGATGCGGCAATGGGCCGGCAAGCTGGACAACCAGCCGGCCGCCGGCCACGCGGACTGAGGGAGACACGAACATGGGCTGGCAACGCAAACTGCTGCGCGTCGATCTCACCGCCGGGACCTGCAAGTCCGAGCCGCTCAACATGGAGTGGGCGAAGGCGTTCCTCGGCCAGCGCGGCCTGGCAACGAAATACCTGGTGGAGGAGACCGATCCCAAGGTCGAGCCCCTCTCGCCCGGCAACAAGCTGATCTTCGCCACCGGCCCGCTGACCGGCACGATGGCATCCACCGGCGGGCGCTACTCGGTCATCACCAAGGGGCCGCTGACCGGCGCCATCGCCTGCTCCAACTCCGGCGGCCATTTCGGCGCCGAGCTGAAGATGGCCGGCTGGGACATGATCATCCTGGAGGGACGCTCGCCCAAGCCGGTCTACCTGCACATCGAGGACGATGACGCGGACCTGCTGGACGCCGCGGACCTGTGGGGCAAGACCACGTGGGAGACGGAACCGGCGCTCAAGCGCAAGCACCAGGACCCGCTGATGCGGGTGTCCTGCATCGGCCGCGCCGGGGAGAACCAGGTGCTCTACGCCGCGGTGATCAACGACCTGCACCGCGCCGCGGGGCGCTCCGGCGTCGGCGCCGTCATGGGGTCGAAGAACCTCAAGGCGATCGCGGTGCGCGGCACCAAGGGGGTCGCCGGCATCCGCGACCCGATGGGCTTCATGCGAGCCACGATGGCGGCGAAAAAGGTCCTGGCCGACAATGCGGTCACCGGCGAGGGCCTACCGAAATTCGGCACCCAGGTGCTGATGAACGTCATCAACGAGGTCGGTGCGATGCCGACCCGCAACCACCGCGACGTCCAGTTCGAGGGCGCCAAGGACATCTCGGCCGAGGCGATGCACGAACCGCGGCCGACGGATGGCAAGGCGAATCTGGTGACCAACCAGGCCTGCTTCGGCTGCACCATCGCCTGCGGCCGGATTTCCAAGATGGATCCTGGCCATTTCAGCGTCGTTAACAATCCGAAATACTGGGGCGCGTCAGGCGGACTGGAGTACGAAGCCGCCTGGGCGCTGGGCTCGGCGAACGGCGTCAACGACCTTGAGGCACTGACCTACGCCAATTACCTGTGCAACGAGGACGGCTTCGATCCGATCTCGTTCGGCGCCACCGTCGGTGCGGTGATGGAACTGTACGAGATGGGCGTGCTGACCAAGGAGCAGATCGGCATCGAGGCGCCGTTCGGCTCCGCCAAGGCACTGACCTATCTCAGCGAGCAGACCGCGCGCGGCGAGGGCTTCGGCAAGGAGGTCGGCCAGGGCTCGAAGCGGCTGTGCGAAAAGTACGGCCATCCCGAGCTGTCGATGACGGTGAAGGGGCAAGAATTCCCGGCCTATGACGGGCGGGGCATCCAGGGCATGGGCCTGGCCTACGCCACGTCCAATCGCGGCGCCTGCCATCTGCGCGGGTATACGGTCGCCAGCGAGATCCTCGGCATCCCGGTGAAGACGGACCCGCTGGTGACCGACGGCAAGGCGGGGCTGGTCAAGGCGTTCCAGGATGCCACTGCGATCTTCGACAGCGCTGGCATCTGCGTGTTCACCTCGTTCGCCTGGACGCTGCAGGACGTGGCACCGCAGTTGGAGGCGGCGTGCGAGGGCGACTGGTCGCTGGAGAACCTCGGCGTGGTCGGCGAGCGGATCTGGAACCTGGAGCGCCAGTTCAACCTGGCGGCCGGCTTCACCGCGGCGGACGACACGCTGCCCAAGCGGCTGCTGGCCGAACCGGCGAAGACCGGCCCGGCGAAGGGCAAGGTCAACGAACTGGGCAAGATGCTGCCCGAGTACTACGAAGCGCGCGGCTGGACCCCCGAGGGACGACCGACACCGGAGACGCTAAGCCGCCTTAGCCTGTGACGTTGGACACGATGCGGCACGTCATCATCGGCAACGGCCCGGCCGGGGTGATCGCGGCCGAGACGCTGCGGGCGCAGCGGCCACAGGATGACATCACGCTGGTGGGCGCCGAGCCGGAGCCGCCCTACTCGCGCATGGCGATCCCCTATTTGCTCATCGGCGACATCGAGGAGCAGGGGACCTACCTGCGCAAGGGCGCGGATCATTTCGCCGGGCTGCGCATCACCCTGCGCCACGCGGCGGCGCGCAGCATCGACACGCAAGCGCGCACGGTGGCGCTCAGCGACGGCGGCACGCTCGCCTATGATCGGCTGCTGCTGGCAACCGGCGCCTCGCCCGCCAGTCCACCGATCCCGGGCATCGACCAGCCCGGGGTGCTGACCTGCTGGACGCTCGCCGACGCCCGCAAGATCGCGGCGTCCGCGCAACAAGGTGCGCGGGTGTTGCAGCTCGGCGCGGGGTTCATCGGCTGCATCATCATGGAGGCGATCGCCGCGCGCGGCGCCGCGCTGACCGTCGTCGAAATGGGCGATCGCGTGGTGCCGCGCATGATGCCGCCGGGCGCGGCGGCGCTGATCAAGCGCTGGTGCGAGGCCAAGGGCGTGCGCATCCTGACCGGGGCGAAGGCCGCGCGCATCGATCGCGACGCCACCGGCCTGCATGTGCATCTGGAGGGCGGCGAGACACTGGACGTCGATGTCGTCATTTCAGCCACCGGCGTGCGGCCGCAGATCGGCTTCCTGAAGGGCAGCGGCATCGCCACAGAGACCGGCATCCTGGTCGACGACCGGATGCAGACGAGCGTGGCGGACATCTACGCGGCGGGCGATTGCGTCGAGGCCGCTGAATTCGGCACCGGCAAGCGGTTCGTCAACGCGATCCAGCTCAACGCGGCCGACCAGGCGCGCATCGCGGCGCTGAACATGGCCGGGCGGCCGACACGCTCGCAGGGTGCGCTGGCGATCAACGTGCTGGACACGTTCGGGCTGATCTCCTCGTCGTTCGGCCAGTGGCAAGGCGTCGAGGGCGGCGATCACACCGAGCTCAGCGACGAGGGCGCGTTCAAGTATCTGCGGCTGGAGTTCGACGGCGATATGCTGGTCGGCGCGACCAGCCTGGGCCTGACCGAGCATGTCGGCGTGATCCGCGGATTGATCCAGTCGCGCGTCCGGCTTGGGAAGTGGAAGGCGCGATTGATGCATGATCCGACACAGGTGATGGCCGCCTATCTCGCCTGCGCGCAGGCCGCGGCTTGAGGCCCGGCGATGCGGCACGGTCGATGACGGTGGTCCATGAGGGGCCGGCGACAAGGTACCGGCGATGACGCAGCCCTTGCCGGTCGACACCGCCGCCATGCCGCACACGATCGCCGGCGCGGGCAAGATCCGCATGACGCTGAAGCTGTACGCGTCGCTGACCCAATATCTGCCGGAGGCGTTCCGCAAAGGCCACGCCATGCCGATGGAGGTCGATGCGACGGCGACCATGGCAACGATCGTGGCACCGCTCGGCATGCCGCCGGCGCTGGTCAAGCTGGTCGTGCTGAATGGCGTTTTCGTTCCACCCGGCGAGCGTGCCGTCACCCGGTTTGTCGACGGTGACGTGCTGGCGATCTGGCCGCCGGTCGCAGGCGGTTGACGGACGACACGCCGGTCGAGGTAACGCAGCACTTCGAGATGGCGTGCACGCCGGCGGATTTTCATCGGTTGCTGCCGGCGGTTGCGTCCGTGGAGTACGATGCGGCGCTGAACCAATTCAATCATGTGGAGGACGGCAGGCGCTGGAGTCTGCGGCTGATCAATCCGCGTGAGCGCGCGATCGCCGCACTGCGTCTGCCTGTGGTGGATGTGGCCTTGGTGTTCGAGGGCTACGCACAAGTGGACATAGACTCGTTCATGCAACGCTTCTTCGCGCATTTCCGCCGCGGCGGCGGCTGAACGTCCCAATCGTCATTCTTCGCACCGTCACCGCGCAGGCAGACGGGAGCGACAACGGCGGCACTGCTAGAAGGCAAAGCTCCTCAGCCAGGTTCCCGATGGCATCGGCGTCCCTGTCGGCATTGCGCCTGTTCGCATTCCTGACGAAGCTCTACGGCGCTGACATGATGAGGTGAAGGAGCTTGTCGGATGACCCGGCTCCGCGTCGCTCTCCGAGTTCCGGTTGGCCGGCCCTTGCCCGACATTGCGGCGTTCGTCGCCCGCTGCGAGCAGGCGGGTTTCGACGGGGTCGGTATTCACGACCATCCTTCCAGCGGCCGCGATGCTTACCTGGCGCTGGCGCTGGCGGCCCGGGCGACGCACCGCCTGCGGCTGTTCCCGGCCACCTCAAGCCCCGTGGTTCGCCATCCGCTGGTGCTCGCCTCGCTTGCCCACAGCCTGGAGGAAATCGCGCCGGGACGCACATGTCTCACCGTGGCTCCCGGTTTCATTTCAACGCGGAGCATCGGGCAGCCGCGCGCGGGGCTGGCTTTCATGCGTGACGCGATCCGCGACCTTCGCCGACTCCTCGCCGGCGAAGAGGTTGGATTTGGTCCAGCATCGACCCGCCTGCGGAACCGAAGTGCCGCGCCGACGCCGGTGTATCTGCTTGCGGCCGGCCCCCGCATGATCGAGCTCGCGGGCGAGGTAGCCGATGGCGCTTTTCTCATGGTCGGCCTGCATCCGGCTGCCGTGCGCGCCGCGCGGCACCACCTGGAGGCAGGGGCCAGGCGGGCCGGCCGCTCCCTCGCCGGCTTTCCGGTGGTGTTCGTGGTCACGCTCGGTCTCGGTCCCGATGCCGAGGTGGGACCACGATGGGTGCGGAGTTGGTTCGCTCCCGGACAGCCGTTCCTTGCTTATCCGAGCGCATCGAATCTTCACTGGCTCAGGGAATGCGGCTTCGACATTGCGGAAGCGCACGATCCCGCCGCCATCCCCGAGGACCGCGCGCAGCAGATTGCCGATGCATTTGGACTGTTCGGTTCACCGGAAAATTGTGCGGAGCGACTGCTGCGCGCGCGTGAGGAGGCAGGTATTGAGGACGTTTTCTTGTTCCCGGCGCATGACCTTGCGGGCGGCTACAACATGCCGGAGGCAGAGGTGCAGGCATTTGAACGCATTATCCGCCCGCGGCTCGGAGGATAGACCGTGCGCTGTTGCTCATTCCGTAGCCGCCATACCTCGTTTCGTTCGATGCTCACGCTCAAATCAGTGCGTCATACGACAGGAATCCAACGGCATCCCCCGGGGCAACAACCGTGACGGCTTCAGAAACTTCCACCAGCCCGTGCGTCGCGGTCAGCGACGACAGAATGCCGGCGCCCTCCTGCGCGTGCTTGTGCGCCGCCATCACGCCATCGGCGGCCGCCACCAGGCGCACCCGCACATATTCGCGCCTCCCGGCCTTCTTGCGGTAGGCGAACGCAGACCGTACCGGGAAGGCAACGGGCTTCTCCCAGGTCTCGCCCGCCAGCCGCGCGATCAGCGGACGCACGACATGCGCAAACGTGATAAAAGCCGCCACCGGGTTGCCCGGCAGCCCGGCGAGCGGAACACCGTTGATCACGCCCATGGCGACGGGCCGGCCCGGCTTGATGGCAAGCCGCCAGAACACCAGCCGCCCAACCGCCTCGACCGCGGCCTTGACGTGGTCCTCCTCGCCGGTCGAGACGCCGCCCGAGGTCAGCAGCAGGTCGTGGCCCGCGGTGGCCGCGTCCAGTGCCCGCGCGGTGGCCGCAGCGTCATCGGCGAGGATGCCCAGGTCGGTCACGTCCGCGCCGGCGCGCACCACCAGGCTGGCGAGCAGGAAGCGATTGGCGTCGAAGATCTGTCCGGGTCCGAGTGGATGCCCAGGCGAGACGATCTCGTTGCCGGTGGAGAAGATGGCCACGCGCAGGCGCCGGCGCACCGCAAGCCGCGTCAAGCCCAACGCCGCCGCGAGCGCGATGTCCTGCGGCCGCAGCCGTCTGCCCCGCGGCAGCGCGACCGAGCCAGCCCGAACATCCTCGCCGCGCTGGCGCGTATTGGCGCCGCGCTTCAGGCCTTGCGGCAGGCGGACGTGCGATCCGAGCGCCTCCACGTCCTCCTGCATGAAGATCGTATCGGCGCCGGCGGGCAGGCGCGCGCCGGTGAAGATGCGGCGTGCCGTGCCGGGGGCGAGCGGGATCGAAGCCGCCTCGCCCGCCACGTCGCGCCCCACGACCGGCAGCAGCGTCGGCTCGGCAGCGGTCAGATCCGCGTGCCGCACCGCGTAACCGTCGACCGCGGCGTTGTCGGACGGTGGCAGGTCGATCGGCGCGACGAGGTCCTCGGCGAGGATGCGTCCATCCGCCGCCAGCAGCTCTTCTGTCCCGGCCGCCGCGACCGCCTCGACGCGCTCGCTGATCTGGCGGATGCCGTCTTCGATCGAGAGCAGCGGGCCGCCGAACGCGAAGCAATCGTCGGAGAGTTGGGTCATCGCAAAGCAGTGTACACCTCTCCCGCCAAGAGCGGGAGAGGTGTACGTAGTCCCGACCTGCGCTAACCGGGATCTCTCGCTCCGTCACAGAACGATCGACCAACGAACACAAGGCGTCCCCCCATGTCCCACCCGCAAATCCGCATCTCCGCCGTCTCCGTCTTCCCCGTGCGAATCGCGGCGCGTGCGGTGCACTCCCACGGCATCGGCGACATCAACACCAGCACCAACGTGATCCTGCGGCTGGACACCGACGCCGGCATCACCGGTTGGGGCGAGGCAGCCCCCTGGGCGGTGTTCACCGGCTCTCCCGAGGCGTCCTTCGCAGCGCTCGACATCCATCTGCGGCCACTGCTGCTCGGCGCCGATCCGTTCCGCATCCAGGCGCTGCTGACCGCCGCCGACCGCACCATCGTGCATTGCACGGAGGCCAAGGCGGCGATGGAGATGGCGCTGTTCGACATCGTCGGCAAGGCGCTCGGCACACCGGTCTGCAACCTTCTCGGCGGCCGGGTGCGCGACGAGATCCCGCTTAGTTTCTCGATCGCCAACCCGGACCTTGCCCAGGACATCGACCTCGTCAGCCAACTCTGCGCCGAGGGCATCCGTCTGTTCAAGGTGAAGACCGGCTTCGCCGAGCACGCCGAGGATCTTCGCCGATTGGCCAGGCTGCGCGAGATCCTGCCGGCCGACGCCGAAATCCGCGTGGACTACAATCAGGGCATGCAGCCGTGGGAGGCGATTCGCCGGCTGCGCGATATCGAGCAGTTCCGCCCGACCTTCATCGAGCAGCCAGTGCCCGCCGATCAGCGCGCCGCCCTTGCAGCCATTACGGCGGCGCTCGACACGCCGGTGATGGCCGATGAGAGCGTGTTCACGCCTGCGGACGCACTGCTCGTCGCAGGTCAGCATATGGCTGACCTGATCAGCATAAAGATCCAGAAATGCGGCGGCATGCTGCGTGCCCGCGAAATCTCCGCGATTGCCGCGGCCGGTGGGCTGGCCTGTTACGGTGGAGACATGTTCGAGACCGGCATCGCCTGCACCGCCGGTGCCCACTTGATCGCCGCGACCCCGAATATCTCGCTTGGTTGCGAATTCTACCAGCCGAACTATTACCTCACGGAGGACCTGCTCGCGCAGCCATTCCCGGTGCGCAACGGCAGGGTGCAGGTTCCGACTGCGCCGGGTCTGGGGATCGAGGTGGACGAGGACCGGCTCCGCCGCTACGCGATCTGACGCCGGGTCCGGGAATCGCTCTGGCGTTGACAGGCACCGACACCGGACGCAGCGGGGCGGTTGACAAATGCAGGTGACAGACTGTCGATTGGGGCCACTGCGAATTTGTCATCAGCGGGTTTGGAGAACCGACATGCAACAGCACCGCCATCGGCGTGCGGCACCCAGCGTTGCCTTCGCCATGGCAATGGCTTGCGCTGCGCTCTGCTGCAACACGCAAGCCACGGCCCAGTCCGTGCCTGGCGCCGCCCAGCCGTCGCTGACCCAACCATTACCGACAGAGACCCAGCAGCCCGATCTGGTCAAGCTGTTGCCGGAGCGCATGGCGTCCGCCAAGACATTCACCGTGGCCGTGGCGCTCGGTTCGCCGCCGGACGATTTCCGCAACGAGCAGGGCGAGATCGCCGGTTGGGAAGTCGACATACTGCGGGCCGCGACCCAGGCCATGGGTCTACAGCTCGAGCTGCGTCCGACGACCTTTGACACGCTCATTCCCGGGCTGCAGTCGAAACGTTTCGACGCCGCGGTCGGCCAGATGGGCGTGACAACGGTCCGCGAGCAGGTGGTCGACATGATCGGCACACTGCTCGCCAACGAGCAGTTCGCGGCGCTGGCCGATTCCAACATCAAGGTCAACACGCTCGACGATATCTGCGGTTTGACGGTGGGCACCACCCGCGGATCGCGTGAAATGGTGTTTGCCGAGGCGCAAAACCCGAAATGCGAGGCCGCGGGCAAGAAGCCGATCAACGCGCTGGCGTTCAGCGACGGCAACGGCGCGGCCGAGAGCCTGATGAGCAAGCGGTCCGACCTGTTCTGGCTCGGCTCCACGGCGGTCAGCTATTTCGTCAACCAGTCGCAGGGTAAGACGAAAGTCGTCGGCAGCTATACCGACACCAGCTATATCGGCGTCGCCTTGCCGAAGGGCTCCGATATGTCCGCCGCTCTCCAGGCGGCCATCCAGCATTTGATCGAGGACGGCACCTACCAGAAGATCGTCCAGAAATGGGGGCTGGAGAAAGGCGCGATCAAGCAGTCCCCGCTGAACCCGACCGGCACGCCGCGCTGACAACGAGCCGGAGCCGACGATGAGCGGGACCTGACGATGCGCCAAAACGAACGATGACCGAGCGGATGCCGACGCCGAGCACCGACGATCCGGCGCCCACCCAGAACGAACGATGACCGAGCGGCTGGCGACGCCGGGCACGGACGATCCGGCGCCGACACAGAGGGGTGTGCCGCCGGTGCTCGCCCCGCTGCCGGTCGTCCCGCTGCGCCATCCCTGGACCTGGCTGGCGAGCGCTGTCGTCGTCCTGGTCGCGGCGCTTGTTCTCATCAGTGTTGCGACCAACCCGGCGTTCGAGTGGCCGGTCGTGGCGCAGTACATGCTCGACCGGCAGATCCTGATCGGGCTGTCGCGCACGCTGGAACTAACCGTCGTTGCCATGGTCATGGGCCTGGTCATCGGCACGATGCTGGCGATGATGCGGCTGTCCTCGAACCGGCTGCTGTCCACCCTTAGCTGGGTCTATATCTGGGTCTTTCGCAGCGTGCCGGTGCTCGTCCAGCTCATCTTCTGGTATAATTTCGGCGCATTGTACGCAACGATCTCGCTCCGCATCCCCTTCGGTCCGACTTTGTACAGCGCGAACACCAACGCGCTCATCACGCCGATGTTCGCCGCCCTGGCCGGGCTGGGTCTGGCGCAGGCCGCGTATACGGCGGAGGTGATACGGGCCGGCATCGCCTCGGTGCACCACGGACAGACCAGGGCGGCGCGGGCGCTCGGCATGCGGCCGATGACGATCTTCCGCCGTATCGTCTTCCCGCAGGCCCTGCGGGTGATCATTCCGCCAGTCGGCAACGAGGTGATCTCCATGGTGAAGAGCACCTCGCTGGTCAGTGTCATCGCGCTGTCCGAGCTGCTCTACACCGCCCAATTGATCTACGCGCGCACCTACCAGACGATTCCGCTGCTGATTGTTGCATCGTTGTGGTACCTGATCATCGTCTCGGTGATGTCGGTCGGGCAACACATGCTCGAACGGAAATACCGGCAGCGGTGATGATCGAGGCAAATCGCATTGGAAAGCCCCAGCGCATTGGACCGCCCCGCCACCTTGGAAAGCATGGTCAAGATCCGCGGCCTGCACAAACGGTACGGAAGCCGTGAGGTCCTGCGCGGGATCGACCTTGACGTGCCGACCGGCAGCGTGATGTGCATCATCGGACCGTCCGGTTCCGGCAAGAGCACGCTGCTGTCCTGCATCAATCATCTCGAGCGCATCGATGGCGGCCGACTGTGGGTGGGCGGCGAGCTCGTCGGCTACCGCGAGCACAACGGACGGCTGTATGAACTGCCGGAGCGCCAGGTAGCGCGCATGCGCCAGAAGGTCGGCATGGTGTTTCAGCAGTTCAATCTGTTTCCACATATGACCGCGCTGCAGAACATCATCGAGGCGCCGATCCAGGTGAAGCGCGTGCGATCGGCCCAGGCGCGGCAGCGCGCGATGGAACTGCTCGATCGGGTGGGGCTTGCGGCGAAGCATCCAATGTTTCCCGCGCAGCTCTCGGGCGGGGAACAGCAGCGCGTGGCGATCGCCCGGGCGCTGGCGATGGACCCGCAGTTGATGCTGTTCGACGAGCCGACCTCCGCGTTGGACCCCGAGCTGGTCGGCGAAGTCCTCGCCGTCATGAAAGACCTGGCGCGGTCGGGGATGACGATGGTGGTGGTAACGCACGAGCTCGCCTTCGCGCGTGAGGTCGGCGACGAACTGGCTTTCATGGATGCCGGCGTCATTGTGGAGCGCGGACTGCCACGTGCCGTGCTCAGCGCCCCGAAGGAGCGGCGCACGCAGGACTTTCTGTCGCGGGTACTTTGATATCAGCGAGCGAAAGGCATGCCCGGAAGTAATTTTCTCCCCCTCCCCTTGAGGGCTTGGGCCGCGAAGCGGACCAAGGTTGGGGGGAGGGGTTGGTGCCGGGGTCGCACCGAAGCTTTGCACGCGCTCAACCCCTCCCCCCATCCCCCTCCCTCAAGGGGAGGGGGAGGAGATTCGAATCAACCGAGCCTGACCATGACATGATGGGTGGCGCCATCATCCAGCAGACCCAGGCGCAGCGGCCGCTCATCCAGTGTGGTCCCATCGACCTCGGCGTACGCGATCCCACGGCTGACGCCGTCGGGGTTCTCGACCGCGATCTCGTAGCGTGCGGACCGGTGGCGCAGTGTCATTTCGAAACGCGGCCAATCCCGCGGAATGCATGGTTGCAATTCCAGCTCGTCGCCCCGCAGGCGCAGCCCGAGGATGCTCTCGACGCCGGCCCGCTGCATCCAGCCCGCTGAGCCGGTGTACCAGGTCCAGCCGCCACGCCCGACATGCGGCGGCGTGGCATAGACGTCGGCGGCGATGACATAGGGTTCCACCTTGTAGCGGTGGACATCGGACCGCGTGCGGGCATGGTTGATCGGGTTGAGCAGGGCGAACAGCGCCTCCGCCTTGTCGCCCTCACCGAGGGCCGCGAAGGCCATCACCGACCACAGAGCGGCATGCGTATACTGGCCGCCGTTCTCGCGGATCCCCGGCGGGTAGCCCTTGATGTAGCCGGGATCGAGCGGCGTCTTGTCGAATGGCGGTGTGAACAGCAGCGCCAGTTGATCGCCCGGGCGGATCAATTCGCGCTCCACCGCCGCCATCGCACGCGCGGCGTGCCCGGGGTCCGCGGCGCCCGAGATCGTCGCCCATGATTGCGAAATCGAATCTATCCGGCATTCCGCGTTCGTTGCCGACCCGAGCGGTGTGCCGTCGTCGAACCACGCGCGCCGATACCACTCGCCATCCCAGGCCTCGCTCTCAAGCGAGGCCTGCAGTGCGCTGGCATGCGCGCGCCACATCCAGGCGCGCACCGCCTCGCCCCGCGCCTCGGCCAGCACCGCAAAATCAGTCAGCGCCGCGTAGAGCAGCCAGCCGAGCCAGACGCTCTCACCGTGGCCAAGTTCGCCGACACGATTCATGCCGTCATTCCAGTCGCCGGTGCCCATCAACGGCAGCCCGCGATAGCCGACCGCAAGGCTGGCATCGAGCGCGCGCGCGCAGTGCTCGAACAGCGTGCCGACCGTATCGGACACCGTCGGCTGGAAGAAGCTGTCATGCTCTTCCTCGCCCAGTTTCTGGCCTTCCAGAAACGGAACGACATCATCCAGCACTGCGGCATCGCCCGTCGCGTTGACATAGTGCGCGACGGTGTAGGCGAGCCATGCCCGGTCGTCGGAGATCCGCGTGCGCACGCCCTGACCCGAATGCGGCAACCACCAGTGCTGCACGTCGCCCTCGACGAACTGCCGCGCCGCCGCGCGCAGCAGGTGCGCGCGCGTCAGCGCCGGCTGCGCGGCGGCGAGCGCCATGCCGTCCTGCAACTGGTCGCGAAAGCCATAGGCGCCGCTCGCCTGGTAGAACCCGGAGCGGGCCCAGACGCGACAGGCCAGCGTCTCGTACAGCAGCCAGCCGTTCAGCATGATGTCCATCGAGCGGTCCGGCGTCTTCACCTGGACCGCGCCGAGGACGCCGTCCCAGTAACGACCGACCTCGGCCAGCACCGTGTCGAGATCAAGCGTGCGGTAGCGCAAAATCAACGCCCGCGCGTCCGCGTCACTCGCGGCCTCGCCGAGGAACGCCACGATTTCGACGCGGCTGTTCGGCGCCAGCACCACCGTTGTGCGCAGCGCCCCGCAGGGATCGAGACCGGCACCCACGGTTTTGGAAAGCGGCGCCGCGCTGCCGAGCGCCGCCGGGCTCTCCAGTGTCCCGTTGCGGCCGATGAACTCCCGCCGGTCGCCCGTCCAGTCCGTCTGGCGCCCGGCAAGGTCGGCGAAGGCGACGCGCGATCCGAAGGCCGCATGCCACGGATTGCGCACGAACATCGCACCGGTGTCGGGATCGATCCCGGTCGTCACGAACGGCGCGGACGCAGCGCGCGACGGGCCAAGCACAAATTCCGCGTAAGCGGTCACCGACAGGCGCCGGGCGCGGCCCGATATGTTGCGCAGCGTCAGGCGCGAGATCTTGATCGGGTCGCCGAGCGGCACGTACTGCAGAAGATTGGCCGCGATGCCGTGCGCGGTGTGCTGGAACCGGCTGTAACCCCAGCCATGCGTCGCCACATAGGTGGCCGTGTCGTCGCGGATCGGCAGCGCCGTCGGGCACCATAGGTCGCCGGATTCCTCGTCACGCAGATAGAACACCTCCCCGGAACGATCGCTGACCGGATCGTTCGACCAGGGCGTGAGCTGGTTCTCGCGGCTGTTGACCGACCAGGTCATGCCGCCGCCTTCGGTTGCCACCTGAAAGCCGAAGTCGGGATTGGCGATGACATTGATCCAGGGTGCCGGCGTGGACTGACCTGGCCCGAGGATCGTGACATACTCCCGCCCGCCCGCGGCGAAGCCCCCGAGCCCGTTGAAAAACTCCAGGGCCGGCCGCGCGTCGGGCGCGGTGAAAACGGGGCCGGAAGCGGTGCGCCCGGCCCGCTGTTCCGCGCTGGCCGCCGCCCGCCTTCGATGGGTCCGATCCGCTGCCTTGGGTTCCGGCACGCGGTCGAGCTGATCCTCCAGCGATCCGCGTTGCCCAACCAAAACGACCCTCGCCACCGAGGCAAGCAAGGCGCGGCTTTCCGGTGAAAGCAGATCGGCCCGCAGAACGAAACCGCGGCCCCGCTGTCGCTCCACGAGGTCCGGCAGTGACGACTGGCTCGTCCGGACCAGGCTCTCCAGCGCGATCTGCAGGTCCTGGACATAGGAAGACGCACGCTCGTTCAGGATCACCAAGTCCACCGCAAGCTGCTTCATTCGCCAGTATTCGTGTGCCCGCAGCAGTTGCCGGGCGAGGTCAATGTCCTCGATATCGGCGATGCGCAGCAGCACGATCGGCAGGTCGCCGGAAATGGCCATGGGCCAAAGTCCCGGCTGTGCGCCGGCGCCGCGCAGGATGGTGTCGGAGGACGGGCGCAGCATCGGCGCGGCATACAGCAGGTGGCCGGCGAGGCGCTGGAACAGGCCGGCCTCGCCCGAATCGATGCCGAGATGATGCAGTTGCACCTGCGCCTGGGTCCAGGCCAGCGTGGTCGCCCGCTCGAATGCGGTGGCGTCGCGATGCCGGTCGACCAGGCTCAGCACCGCGGCGCGTGATGCGGCAACCATCGTCCAGAAGGCAATGCGTACCGTCGCGCCGGGTGCCACGCGCACGCGGCGGCGCAGCGCGAACACCGGATCGAGCACGGTGCCGACCGTGTTGGACAACGGCCGGCCGTCGGTCACCGCCACTGGCCGACCAACGCTGTGGCCGCGGCCGAGGAACCTCGCCCGGTCGGTTTCCACCTCCGGCTTTCCCACTGCCTCGCCGTCGACGATGGCCAGATGCGCCGCCCAGATCTCCTGCTCTCCCGGCGTACGCCGCCGCCGTGTGGCCAGGATGGTGCCGTGCTCGGCGAGATACTCGGTGGCGACGAACAGCTTCATGAAGGCCGGGTGCGCGACGTCGTCTTCCGGCGGCGCCAGCACCAGCTCGGCATAGGACGTCACGTCGATTTCGTGCGCCCGGAGGCCGGAATTCATGATCGAAACGCGCCTGACCTCGGCATCGTCTTCGGCCGAGACGAGCACGTCCAGCGTTGTCGTGAGCGCACCGTCGTGCCGGGTGAACTCGGCGTGATCCTCGTTGAACAGGACGTCATAGGCATCGGGTTCGGCACCGCTCGGCTGGTAGCCGGCCGACCAGATCTTGCCGCTGCGAACGTCACGCAGGAAGATGTAGGCGCCCCAGTCGTCGCAGGTGGCGTCCTCGCGCCAGCGCGTCACGGCCATACCCCGCCAGCGGCTGTAGCCGGATCCCGCGGCCGTCAGCATCACCGCGTAGGTGCCGTTGGACAGCAGATGGGTGGCGAGCGAGGTGGTGTGCGCGGTGGTCAGCCGCCTGCCGCCCTCCGATGCCTGGTCGCGCACCCTTGCGTCGGACCTGGCTTCCGCCATCCAGGGACGCACGACCGCGACATCGCGTGGGGTGCCCTCCTGCAGCAGCAGCTCGGTCGCCTGGACCATCGGTTCGGCGTGAAATCGCGCCCGCATCGCGCCATCCAGCAGCGCATCGCCGATAGCGACGATCGTCATGCCCTGATGGTGTGCCATGAAGGCGCGCACAATGGCGACGCTGGCCCCCTCCGGCAGGCGGCTCGCCGTGTAGTCCAGCGCTTCATAGAAGCCATAGCGGCCGCGCGCGCCGAGGTCGGCCAACCGCGTGAAATTGCGCGCCGACGCCGCCGGATCGACCATGCTCGCAAGCGCCGTTGCATAGGGCGCCACGACGGCATTGTCGCCCAGGCCGCGCTTCAACCCGAGGCCGCGGACGCCGAAGTTCGAGTATTGGTAGGTGAACTCGAGGTCGCGCGCGTTGTAGGCGGATTCCGAGATCCCCCAGGGCAGGCCGCGCGCGGTGCCATAGCTGATCTGCTGGCGCACGATCAGCCGGCTGGTCTGTTCCAGCAGACTGCCAATCGGGGCGCGCATGACCAATTCGGGCATCAGGTACTCGAACATCGAGCCCGACCAGGAGAGCAGCGCGGCGCCCTGCGCGACTGGTGTGACGGCGCGGCCGAGGCGGAACCAATGGCGGGCCGGAACGTCGCCTTTGGCAATCGCCATGAAGCTGGCGAGCCGCGCTTCGGAGGCGAGTAGATCGTAGCAGTTCGGGTCGAGGATCGCTTCCCGCACCTGGTAGCCGATCGACAGCAGTTTGCGCTCGTGGTCGACCAGAAAGTCGTAGCCCATCTCGAGCGCCGTGGTCCGCGCGGTCGTTTCGAGTGCGGCGAGGCGTGCCGCCAAAGCTGCTGTCGCGTCCGGCGATGCGATCAGGTCGCGCCGATGGCTGTCGATCGCGCGGCGCGCCGCGGCGATCCAGAACAGCATGTCCGCGCCGTTGCCGTCGCCGCGTTCGGCAGCGAACGCAGCCGCGATGTCGGCCACGATCTCGCCCTGTTGCGCAAGGTCCGCCAGCAGCGCCGGAAGGCTCTCGCCGTCCACCGCAGGCGTTCGCAGGCCGCCGGCAAGCCGGATCAGCGCGTCATCGAGTTCCTGCCAGGTCACGGTTTGGGTGCGCCGCCCGTCGCGCAACTGCTCGCTCGCGTCACGCGCAAGGTCGAGTGCGTCGGCGATCCCTTCCAGGCGCCGCGCCGGCGTTGGCGGCCGGAGGGCCCACTCGCTGCAGGCGTTGGCAAGCGTGATCAGGTGGCCGGCCAGGTTGCCGCTGTCGACCGTGGAGACATACTCCGGATCGAGCGGGCGCAGATCCTGCGTGTCGTACCAGTTGTAGAAATGCCCGCGGAACCGGTCGAGGCGGCCCATGGTGGCCAGCGTCGCATCCAGGCGCTCAGCCGCCTCGGTGGTTCCCAGCCAACAGAAATCACGGGCGGTCGCCACTGAAAGCAGGTAAAGACCAATATTGGTCGGCGACGTCCGGTGCGCCAGTGCCGGCGCCGGGTCGTCCTGGAAATTGTCGGGCGGCAGCATGTGGTCCTCCGCCGTCACGAAGGTCTCGAAGTAACGCCAGGTTCGCCGTGCGATCAGCCGCAGCGTCTGGGCGTCGGCCGCCGACATCGGCCTCCAGTCTTCGGTGCGGGAAGGCCGGCTGATCCAGCACGCAATCGCCGGTGAGGCGATCCAGAGCGCCACAAGCGGCACCGCCAGCGGCCAGGTGCCGTGCCCCGTGGCGTGGCCCGATAGCAGGGCGACCAGCAGCGCCAGACCGCCGAGCCCGACCCCGCCAGCCATCACGCGATAGAAGCCGAGGAGGTCGAGCCGCGGACCGGTCGCCGCCTGGGCCGCCGTCACCCATTCGAGAAGATGCCGGCGCGTGACGAAGAGCCGCACTAACGTACGCGCGATCGCATCACCCATCAGCCAAGCCTGGTGCGCCAGGAAAGTGACAATGAGCGCCGACTGGGACAGCGCAAGCCACAGTTCGGTGCCGAGCGCGCCGAAATGGCTGCGCGCGGTGACCGCGGCGCGGCGTGGCAGGATCTCGCTGGCGACGGGGATGAGCGGGGGCAGCAGGATCGTCAGCAGGATGAAGCCGGTCCACACCGAAGCGGCCGCCAACGGCAGCGCAAACCCCACCAGCAGGGCGAGCATGCAGGCGGGTGCCGACAACGTTCGCCGCAGATTGTCGAACATCTTCCAGCGGCCGAGCGCCGGCATTGCGCCGTGCGTAGTCGTGTTGCCCGGCATCGCGTCGGCCAGCATCGCGTTGCCCGGCATCGCGTCGCCCAGCATCGCGTCGGCCAGCATCGCGTTGGCCAGAATCGCGTTGCCGGGGATCGCGTTGCCCGGGATTGCGCCGCACGGGATCGCGTTGCGTTGCGGCTCGGTGTGGGCGATCGGCCCACGACCAAGCATCCACGGCAGCAATTGCCAGTCGCCGCGCGCCCAGCGGTGGCGGCGCAGTGCGTCGACGTCGTAGCGGGTGGGGAAGTCCTCGACGACCTCGATATCGGACGCGAGCCCGGCGCGGGCCAAGCTGCCCTCGAACAGATCGTGGCTGAGTAGGGTCGAGTCCGGCACCCGGCCATCCAGCGCGGCCTCGAAGGCATCGATATCATAGATGCCCTTGCCGGCATACGAGCCTTCGTCGAACAGGTCCTGGTAGACGTCGGAGACGGCCGCGGAATAGGGGTCGATGCCGTTCATGCTGGAAAACACGCGCTGGAACAGCGAGCCCTCACCGCCGATCGGCAACGCGGGCGTGATCCGTGGTTGCAGCAGGCCATGGCCCGCCACCACCCGGCCGAGCGTCGCGTCGAAGCGCGGCCGGTTGAGCGGATGCGCCATCTTGCCGATCAGCCGGCGGACGGCGTCGCGCGGCAGCCTGGTATCGGCGTCGAGCGTAATGACGTAGCGGACGCCGTCGGGCACCATTGGCGATTGCCCATCCCCGCGCGCGAAATCGGGCCCGTGCGCGAAATCGGGCCCGTGCGCGAAATCGGGGCGGATGAAACTGGTGTCTTTCGCGCCGCGCAACAGCCGGTTCAGCTCGTGCAGCTTGCCGCGCTTGCGTTCCCAGCCGATCCAGCGCGCCTCGCCAGCATTCCAGACCCGCTTGCGATGCAGCAGCAGGAACCGGTCGCCGCCAGGCGCGCGGCCGTAGCGCCGGTTGAGCCGGGCGATGCCGTCTGCCGCCGCCGCCAGCAGCGCCGCATCGCCGTCGACGTGCTCGGTCGCCGCATCCGCCCAGTCGGACAGCAGGGCGAAGTACAGATCGCCGTCCGGGCTCGCGAGGTGGTGGACCTCCAGATGCGCGATCTGCGCCTCGATGGCCTCCTTCGTCATCAGCAACGTCGGCACCACGACGATCGTACGCAGCGGCGTGGGTACGCCAGTGCGAAGTTCCAAGGCGGGCAACAACGTCGCGCCAAGGCCGTGCGTCACCTCGCGGTTCACCAGCGCCACCGCCGCGCCGAGCGCCGGGATCATCCCCAGGACCACGAGCAGGCTCAGCCACGCCAGCCCCAACCCATTCGCATGCAGAATGATCAGCGGGATTGCGAGCAGGGCAGCGGCCACCATAATGCCCGCGCCCACGTAGCCGGCGATGCCGAATCGCCGGCTCAGGCGTTCCAGCCAGGCACGCAAGGGCGGTCGGAAGCCGATCGCCATCTCGAAGGCGCGGCATCCGTCGCCGAGCAGATGATAGCCGGGATCACCGTGGCGGTCCGCCTCCACGCTGCCAGGCCCACCCGTTGTCTGCTCACCGCCAGGCCCACCCGTTGTCTGCTCACCGCCAAGCGCACCAGTTGTCTGCGCACCGCCAGGCCTGCCAGTTGTCTGCTCACCGCACGCCTGCCCGCCGCTTGTCTGCTTGCTCGTTGCCAGTTCGCCAGTTGCCTGCTGGGCCGCCAGGACGGCACGTCGGGCGACGTCGAGCTCCGTGCGATGCGCCCCGCGCGCCAGCCGCTCGATGGCGCTGCGGTAGAGATTGCGCGTCGGGAAATCCATGTCGCGAAACACGACGCCGGCGGAGAGTGCGTCGTTCACCACGCTGACTCTCTCGAACAGCTCGGTCCAATCGACGTCGGAGATCAGCCGCATGCTGGTGATGATGTTGCGCACCGAGATGGTGCTGGCGCCCTGCCGCTGATGTTCGTCGTGCACCACGGCGTCCGCCGTCTTCCCCTGCGCTGCGAGATGCCGGTCGAGCCAGGTCAACGCCGGAATGATCCGGGGATCCTGATCGCGCAGCCGGAGCAGGAGCTGGACCGCGAACGTGGCCGGCAACGCGGTGCCCTGGTGCGCCGCAAGCACGACCGACACCGGCTCCGCGGTGCGGTCTCCCGCACCCAGCAGGCGGTCGGCAAGGCCATCCGCTTCCTGCCGCGCGGCGCTGTTTTGCGTGATTCCGTCGGCGAGACGTCTGAGGTTTTCGACCAGCACGATCTTGAGCGTGATCGCGACCGCCCAGAGTTCGCCGATCGTCAGCGGCTGTACCTCCTGATAGGCTTGCAGGAAGCGGCACAGCATCTCGGTGTCGAAGTGACTGTCGGTGTGGGCGACGAAAGCCCAGGCGACGCCGAACACCCTTGGATATCCGGTGAACGGCCCATCAACCAGCTTCGGCAATTGCCGATAATAACCCGGTGGCAGGGCGGAGCGGATTTCGCGAATCTGCCGCTCGACGAGGTAATAGTTGTCGACCAGCCATTCGGCCGCCGGCGTGATGGGGCGGCGCTCATTGATCGAGCTGACGATCGCGCGGTAGGCGTGGAGCAGAACGGCGCCGTTGTCGGCGAGCCGGCCGGCCAATGGCTGGCCCCTGGTCGGCTTCGGCGTGACCGGCTGCGCGGCCGCGAGGCTGCGCGCGTGCTGCTGCAGGCGTTCGACGCTGAACAGCTCTTCGCGAACGGGTTCGCCGCTGTGCCAGGGTGATGCAAGCCGCGGGCGTCCGAAGGCACGGCGAAGGAACGTTCTCAACTGGACCTCAATGTGTGGTCTTCTCCCCCTCCGCTTGAGGGCTTGGGCCGCGAAGCGGACCAAGGATGGGGGGAGGGGTCACGCACGCACCGGTCGGCGGGGTTCAACCCCTCCCCCAACCTTGGTCCGCTTCGCGGCCCAAGCCTCAAGGGGAGGGGGAGTAGTCGAGCGGCTTATCGTACTGGTATCGGAATAGTTCGTTGGTTTCTCGGCGTCTCCTTGACGATCGCCGGGGCGTCGAGCGCGCGCCGTATGACCCGAGCGAGGTCGGACTCACGATAGGGCTTCTGAATGATGACCGCGTTTGGCCGCAGCGCCTTCACCGCCGTAATGTCGCCACTGACGAAGACGTGCGGAACCGGCCCGGTGCGGTGAATTTCCGTGACGGCGTCGATGCCGCTTCCGTCGCCCAACCGCACATCGACGATCATCAGGTCCGGCCTGCAACGAGCGGCGGCGGTCACCGCATCAGCCTCAGTGGCCTCGATGGCGCAGACCTTATGGCCCATGCCGGCGAGCATCTCGGCGAGCAGCATGCCGATCATGGCGTCATCCTCAACCACCAGGACGCGAAGCGCGCTCAACGATCCGCCTCCCCGGCCCCATGCTGGCCCGCACCGTCCTGGCCCGCCGCAATTTCGCTAGGATTGCGCAGCGCTGACGTCGCCCGACTCGCGTTGGCCGATGCGGACACAAGATCGGGCGGGCGCGCGGTCATTCGCACCGGTGCGAAATCGTCAACCGCGCCATGCGACCGTGCGTCGGAACCATCGATGTATCTCATATCGGCGCGGCGCGGGTTACGACCTTCCGACGCCGCTTGTCGGTGGCCTGCCGTACGGATTGGGCGAACGCCGCGAGGTGCTTCAGACGCTCGACGGTTTGCGGCCGTATACCTTGGGATCCGGATGTTCTCGGACGGCGTATCGAGGGTCGGCTGCATGGTCGGATCTCCAGGTATCGACGGACGCGGACGTCGTATCGACGAACGCGGACGTCAATTTCGCCGCGGCGGGATGGGCACGGCGCCCACTCGGGCAATGCAAGCAGCGAAAGGCTGTTCGCTTGGGACCGACCGATGCCACCATAGCTGATGGGAGGCCGGCGAAGCAGGGTCGGAAACTACTCAACCTGCCGCGCTGCTCGTCGCATCACCCAATCGATAGATCTGCGGGCGATAGATCTGCGGGCGATAGATCTGCGGGCGATAGCTATGCGGGCGATAGAAGTGTCGGGAACCTCCGCTGCTCGACGTTCACGAGGTAGCTCGCATGTCGTTGGCCAGATGGCGCAGCAGGTTCACGCCTGCCGCACCGCGCACAACCTGGCCGGACGCCTGCGCCATCGCCTCGCGCACGCTCTGCCGGTCCGGCCAGCCATGCTGGAGAAGTAGCTGCACGCCCGCGACGTAGTTGTTGATTGCCGTCAGCGGCTCACTCAGCTCGCGCGCCAGCGCCGCAAGCACGTCGGCAAGTTGGTGGAAGACACCGCCGCCGTCCGGCGCAATATCAGAGTGCACTTCCGTGACGAGGCAAGCATCACGGTCAATGTCACGATACACGTACCAGTGGTTTGCCGCCATGACCGCCCTGCCATCGGCATGACGATGAATCACCCCGCCACTCCAACTGTTCCGCTGCTGGAGCGTTCCCTCGATTGCCTGCAATGCCTGCGGAAAAATGGTCCTGCGCAGTTGGTGCGATGTGCGCCCGTGGGCTTCCTCGCTGGTAAATCCGTAGCGTCGCTGCATGTCCGCGGACCAGGAGGTGATGTGTCCCTCCATCGTCCGGATCAACCGGCCCGGTGGGGCGCTCAGCCTTCCCTCGCCGTGGCTAATGCCCACGCCTTCGCCGCCGGCAGCTTCGCCTTCCCCGCCTTCGCCACGCATCGCCCGTGTGGCCCCGCCGTCATCATGCGCCATGCCGACCGCTCCCTCTAACTGGGTGGCCTCTGTAGGTACAATGTCATCGAAATGGGGCCGACGTTGCTAGTTGCGGAATCTACTCAGTCCGCCGCCGAGGCGTTGAGTTTGCGTGCGCGGCGGTGTACATGCATGGTTTCCGCGACTGGGGGGCCGGTCAGTGCCCGTGACGATGTCAATCGAGCGTCGCCGCCGAGGAAGTGACCGTGATCACGTGGTGTTGAGCCTCCCTCCGGGACGCACGCATTTCGTGAGCTATCGACCAATGTCAGCAACCCGTCCGCATCAAGCCAAAACGGCCCGGCCGCGATCGACCCGACGCCGCGACCCGGTGCGCGGCCCGCCGCGCGGACCCGGGGACTTCTCGGTCGTCGGAATCGGCGCCTCGGCAGGCGGCCTTGATGCCTCCAGGAAGCTGGTGGAAGCGCTGCCGGCCGGCAACGGCATGGCCTTCATCCTGGTCCAGCATCTCGATCCGACCCACGAAAGCATGCTGGTGGAGCTGCTGGCCGGGCACACGTCGATGACCGTGTGCCAGGCAACGGATGGCATGAAGCTGGAGCGCGACCATCTCTATATCATCCCGCCGGGAACCTATCTGTCCGTCGGTGACGGTGCACTGCACCTTGTGCAACCGCAGGCCCGCCACGGTGCGCGCCTGCCGTTCGACTTCCTGCTGCATTCGCTGGCCGAGGCGTGCGGCGCGCGCGCCATCTGTGTGATCCTGTCGGGATCAGGCTCCGACGGCAGCCTTGGTCTGATGACCGTGCACGAAAAAGGCGGGCTCGTCATCGCGCAGGACCCCGACGAGGCCGGCCATGATGGCATGCCGCGCAGCGCGATCATGACGGGCGCGGTTGATATGGTGCTTCCGGTGGCCAGGATCCCCGCCGCGCTGGTCAAATTCGACCGGCGACTCGCCCTCACGCGCCCGCACGCCGGGAAGCCACCGCAGATCAGCGCGCGGGATGCACTGCCCGAGTTCATCGATCTGTTGCGCATGAAGACCACGCACGATTTCACGCTCTACAAGCCGGGAACGCTACAGCGCCGGATCGAGCGGCGCATGGCGATGGCGGCGATCGAGACCGATGGCGTGGATCGCTATCTCGATATGCTGCGCAGCGACCCACACGAGCTCGACCTGCTCGCCAAGGACCTGCTGATCAACGTCACCGGCTTCTTCCGTGATCAGAAGGTATTCGATCTCCTGGCGGAGAAGATCGTTCCGGACAAGGTGCGCGACCATACGTACGATCACCCGATCCGCATCTGGGTTGCCGGATGCAGCACGGGAGAGGAGGCCTATTCCCTCGCCATGCTCTTCCTTGAGCAGATCGCGGCGACAAAGCGCAACATCAGGCTGCAAGTGTTCGCCTCCGACGTCGACCCGGACGCGGTCGCGAGCGCCCGCGAGGGCCTGTACCCGGAAACCATCGCGGCGGACGTGTCCCCGGCACGGCTTGCCCGCTTCTTCTTCAAGGAAGACCACGGTTACCGGGTCGTGCCCGAGCTGCGCGGGACGGTGGTTTTCACGGTACAGGATGTGTTGAACGACCCGCCCTTCGCGCGTCTCGACCTCGTTTCATGCCGGAATCTGCTGATTTATCTGGGCGCCGAGGCGCAGGCGAAGGTCATCTCGCTGTTCCACTTCGCGTTGAACGACGGTGGCATCCTCCTGCTTGGCACCGCGGAGACGATCGGCCGTGCCGACGGCCACTTCGAGGTGATCTCCAAGCCGGATCGGCTCTATCGCCATCTCGGCCGCAGCCGGCCGTCGGATTTCGGCTTTTTGCGCAGCGCCGCGGACGCCGTGCGGGTGCCCGCGCGGCCGGGACAAGGCCGGCCCCAATCGCGCCAGGCCACTCTCGCCGAGCTGTGCCGACGGCTGGTCATGGAGACCCACGCGCCGGCGGCGGTACTGATCAACAGCAAGCACGAGTGCCTCTATACAATGGGTCCGACCGAGCGCTATCTGCATGTGGCACCGGGGCAGCCGACGCACGATCTGCTGGCCATGGCGCGGCAGGACCTGCGCATCAAGCTGCGATCCGCGATCCAACGGTCCAGCCAGGAGAACGCGCGCATCGTGCTCGCCGGCGGGCGGACGAACCACGACGGAAATTCGGTGTCGTTCAACATCGACGTGCAGCCGGTTGCGAGCGAGGGCGAGACGCTGCTGCTGATCTGCTTCGTCGAGCAGCCACAGCAAGAGCAGGAGCAGGATCACCCAGGCACGTCGCGGGACAGCGGCACGTCGCAGGCCATTGGCACGAAGCGGGACATTCCGCGGATCGCCGCGCTGGAGAAGGAACTTGAGGCCACCCGCACCGAACTGCAAAGCGCTGTCCACAACCTGGAAATTTCCACCGAAGAGCAGAAGGCGATCAACGAAGAGGCATTGTCGGTCAACGAGGAATATCAGTCCGCGAACGAGGAGCTGCTGACCTCGAAGGAGGAGCTGCAGTCGCTCAATGAGGAGCTCACCGCTCTCAACAGCCAGCTTCAGGAGACGTTGGAGCGGCAGCGCACCACCTCCAATGATCTGCAAAACATCCTGTACAGCACCGATGTCGCGACGATTTTCCTCGACACCAATCTCAATATCCGTTTCTTCACGCCTGCCACCAAGTCACTCTTCAGCGTCATTCCCAGCGACGTCGGGCGGCCGCTCGCGGACCTTAACTTGCTGGCTGCCGATAGCACGCTGCTGGCGGATGCCAGGACGGTTTTGCGCAGCCTCGCGCCGATCGAACGGGAGATCGCGGCGCAGAACGGCGCCTGGTACACCCGCCGCGTGTTGCCTTACCGCACCCAGGACAACGGGGGCGAAGGGGTCGTCATCACCTTTGCCGACATCACCGAGCGCCGGCACGTGGCGGACGAGCTGGAGGCGGCCAAGCGGCAGGCGGAGCTGGCCACCATGGCGAAGTCGCGCTTTCTCGCCGCGGCAAGCCACGATCTGCGCCAGCCGTTGCAGACGCTCGCCCTGCTTCAGGGGTTGCTGGCAAAGATCGTCGAGGGTGAGCGCGCCAAAAAGCTGGTCGCGCGGATCGACGAGACGCTGAGCGCCGTCGCGGCCATGCTGAATACGCTGCTCGACATCAACCAGATCGAAACCGGCACCGTCCACGCCGAATCGGTCAGTTTCCCGGTCAGCGGCCTGCTTACTCAGCTAAAGGATGAATTCACCTACCACGCGCAAGCAAAGGGCCTGGCCTTGCGCGTGGTCCCGTGCGACCTGTCGATCCAGAGCGATCCGCGCCTGCTCGAGCAGATGATCCGCAACCTGCTGTCGAACGCATTGAAATACACCAAGCGCGGCAAGGTGCTGCTGGGTTGCCGGCGGCACGAGGGAACGCTGAGCATCGAGGTCTGGGACACCGGAATCGGCATCCCGGATGAGGAACTTCACGCGATCTTCGAGGAGTACCATCAGCTCCACAATCCCGCACGTGAGCGAAGCCGAGGCCTGGGTCTCGGTCTGTCCATCGTGCAGCGCCTGGGGAAGATGCTGGGACATCGGGTCCGCGTCCGCTCGCGTCCAGGCAAGGGCTCGGTCTTCGTCGTGGAAGTCATGCTGGCGCCGCGCGGACCGGCGCCACAGCCCGCACCGCATCGGCACGGCGTGCACGACGCAACCGTTGCTGGTGCTCGCGGCACCGGTATGGTCCTGGTCGTCGAGGATGATCCCGAGGTACGCGAGCTCCTTGAGCTGTTCCTCAAGGAGGAGGGCCATCGTGCGGCAACGGCGCCTGATGGGACCGCGGCGTTGCATCTGGTGGCGGGGGGGACTGTCCGACCTGACCTTGTTCTTGCGGACTACAATCTGCCGAACGGCATGGACGGACTCCAGGTCATCGCGAAGCTGCGGGAGAGGCTTCATCGTGAGATCCCGGCCGTTATCCTGACCGGCGACATATCGACCGGTGCCTTGCGCGATATCGGGCTGCAGAGCTGCATACAGCTCAACAAGCCGGTGAAGTTGCAGGAGCTGACGCAGGTCATCCAGCGTCTGCTGCCGCCCGCGCATGCCGCGGTGCAGGTGCACGCGCCGCGCGCCGCCGAGGCGGCCGGCCGCGCGGAGCCGTCCGTGATCTTCGTCGTCGACGACGACGACCAGGTACGCGCGACGATTCGCGAGGTGCTCGAAGACGATGGCCGGCACGTCGAGGATTATGCGACATGCGAGGCGTTCCTTGCAGACTATCGTCCCGGCCGCGAAGCATGCCTGGTGATCGATGCCTACCTTCCCGGCATGAGCGGGCTGGAACTGCTGCAGCAACTGCGTGATGCGGGCCATCACCTGCCCTCCATCATGATCACCGGCAACAGCGACGTGCCGATGGCGGTTCAAGCCATGAAAGCCGGCGCTTCGGACTTCATCGAGAAGCCGATCACCCGTGGCGAGCTGCTCGCCGGCGTCGAACGCGCGCTCGACCAATCGCGGGATTCGAGCAAGCTGTCCGCCCGGCAGGAGGATGCGGCACGACACGTCGCGGGTCTCACGGCGCGACAGCGCCAGATCATGGAGCTGGTGCTGGCGGGCCATCCCAGCAAGAATATCGCCGCGGATCTGCGGATCAGCCAGCGCACTGTCGAGAACCATCGTGCCTCGATCATGAAGAAGACGGGCACGAAATCACTTCCGGCGTTGGCTCGATTGGCACTTGTCGCCGCTGGGGATGGCGCCGACGCGATGCTCGCGCAAGTGGGAGCGCCCGGCGCTGCCGTGCGGCAAACCGCCGGTAGGTGATTTCCGAGCCTGGCATGGCGGCATGGCCGGTCCCAGATGCGACGATAGTTCGTCGCGTCGCCCGCCGTGCCAATGAAGATGACGATTCTTCGCTGAACCCGATCGCAGGTTCAACCGGCGCGTTACCCGGCAAGTCTCAGGTGGGCCGGGGGAGTTCCATGGCGACCGCGGCGATTGGGACCCGTTAGCGCCGGCTGCCGCACATCGCGGACCTCGCGCCCGGCGGCTGGATCGAGCGACAGGGGCATGCGAGACGAATGTTGCGCGCGTTTATTCGCGCGCGTGAGCACGGCCGCCTGGCGTAGGTAGTTTCCGAGTCTGGCCGACTGGCTGCCGTTCCCAATATCGTGACAACGCCTGCCGCACCATCATGGCCGATCGCCAAAGCTGCCTGGTTGGTCATTCCAGCGTGGTTGGGGAAGGGAACAGCGAGCGACAGCAATCCTGGAGGGTGGAAGTGGGCTTGTACGTCACCGAAGGAGCGATGATGAATCATCTTCCCGCGAGCCCCCTAAGCGAGGACGCCATGAGGGAGGCTGATCGGGTTGTCCAGGGCTATACTGTCAGCTTTCGGGGCAGGTGCATGACGCGCATCGGCGGGGAGTTCGTGATGCGCGACGGCGCCCGCCGTTGCGTTCGCGTCCCGGTGACCGCCACCGACGCGCTGGCGCTCGGCGGCATGTGGGCGGAATTCAGCCGCCCGGCAAATGAGATGGGGGACACGCCCGCCACAAGCGACACAGCCTGGCGCGGACCCGTCCAACCCAGGGACGCCGCTCTTGTTTTGCAAGGTTACACGGCCAGCACACGGGGCGTGTGCCTGGTTCGCGTCGTCGGAAATTACGTCACACGCGACGGCGTTCGCCGGCACATTCGGTTTCTCGTCGATACCGTCGACCCGGTGATGCTTGGCGCGGCCTGGGCCGTTTTCGGCGGCGCCGCGGGATGGGTACGCGCGGCTTCCGGGATAGCTGTGGAGACCTTGAACCAACCAGTCAGCCACTGGGCTGATACGGGCGAGGAACACAGGGCGTCCGGCTAGGGTATTAATTGGTCCGGCGTCGGCGGTGCAGCCCGGCCGTCGTGCTCGGACATGGAGTGAAGGTATATTATGGGACTGATTCTTCTCGTTGTCGTGCTGGTTCTGGTATTCGGCGGCGGCGGTGGCTACTATGGCTACAGTCGCTACGGTGGGCGCGGGGCCGGCGGTATTCTCGGCCTCGTGCTGGTTGTTCTTCTCGTGGTCTGGCTTTTGGGTGGGCTGTCGTTCAACCACTCTATGATGCGCTGAGCCGACCGCTTCGCCGGTTGATCTCCGGGTCTGCGGCCTGTGTTCCCCGATGGCCGTCCACTTGCATCTTGTCCCCGGGGACGGCCATGACGCGTTAGGTCAGGCGCCAGCGTACGTCGCTCTTTCCTCTGATTCGTCGCTCTTTCCGCTGATTGGCATGATACCAATTGGCGAAAGTGTTGACCGGTTCCAACGCTTTCGCCGGTCGGTGTCGCGCGCCGGGTTGGCGGGCCCCCGGGTCGGGCCTAAGACCCGCCCGAGGACAGGCTCCGCCGCGCCAAACAAAGACTCATACCAACAGTCATTCTATATGACCGTTGGTATGAGTAGATTCCGGGGCTGCTCCAGCAATGTCCCAGTGCGTATGTTCGGAAGTGCCGGGGCTTGATCGGCCGCCGCCCTTCAGCCAACCGAAACCAAAACGATCCTGTGGGCGGCTCGACATGATCCCGCATCCGATACGAGACGCAGCTCCGGTGACGCGGACGGAGGCGTATCTCGAATTTTTCCCGTCCCAGCGAGGGTATGATGACAAT
This sequence comes from Acetobacteraceae bacterium, assembly GCA_003151425.1. Lineage (GTDB taxonomy): Bacteria > Pseudomonadota > Alphaproteobacteria > Acetobacterales > Acetobacteraceae > Palsa-883. The sequence continues at coordinate 20,607 of PLXO01000122.1, read as the reverse complement.
CTCCAAACGCATGACTTTCAGGGGTTTCTTGCTTGCCGCGACCGTTCTCGCCAGCCCCCTGATCGTGGCCGCGGCGACGCCGGTGAGCGCACAGGTGGCGATCGGGCTCTCGGTCCAGATCGCACCGCCGCTGTTGCCGGTCTACGTTCAGCCGCCGATGCCCGACGTCGGGTATATGTGGACGCCAGGCTACTGGGCCTATGGGGATGTTGGCTACTACTGGGTGCCCGGCACCTGGATACAGCCGCCGGTCGTCGGCGTGTTGTGGACGCCGCCCTATTGGGGTTGGAGCAACGGCGCCTATCTTTTCAATAATGGTTATTGGGGCCCGCACGTCGGCTTCTACGGCGGCGTCAATTACGGTTATGGCTACGGCGGCGGCGGCTATGAGGGCGGGCGCTGGAACGGTAACAACTTCGAATATAACCGATCCGCCAACAATTTCGGCTCGACCCGCGTTCAGAACGTCTACGAGCAGAACCTGACCGTCAACAACCGCACGAATGTCAGCTACCTGGGTGGCGCGAACGGGCTGAGGGCCGAACCGACCGCCGAGCAGCGTGCGGCTGCGAACGAGAGACACACCCCGGTGACCGCGATGCAGACGCAGCATATCACGGCGGCCGCCAGCAATCCGGCGTTCGCGGCGAGCCACAACAACGGACATCCGGCGATCGCCGCCACGTCGCGTCCCGCCCAGTTCGAGGGTGCGGGCGCGCATGCGCAGCCAGCCAGCACGGCTGAACACGCCGCCGAGCCCGCAGGTGCTGCACATCCGGCCGCACATGCGGCTGAGCCTGCCGCTGGTGCGCACCCGGCCGTGCATGCCGCCGAGCCCGCCGTTGGTGCGCACCCGGCCGTGCATGCCGCCGGGCCTGCGGCACAAAATCCGGCCGTAACACACGCGGTCGCGCGTCCAACCGCGCCCGCAGCACAAAATCCGGCCGTAGCCCACGCGGTCGCGCGTCCAACCGCGCCCGCAGCACAAAATCCGGCCGTAGCCCACGCGGTCGCGCGTCCAGCCGCGCCCGCAGCACAAAATCCGGCCGTAACACACGCGGTCGCGCCTCCGGCCGCGCCCGCAGCACCGCATCCGGCCGCCGCACACGCCGCCGCCGCCGCCGCCCCGCGCGCGGCCCCGGCCCATGAGGAGAAGAAGCCCGGCCCATGAGGAGAAGAAGTAAGACGCCGCAGCGCTGACCCGGCACGACGGTCGATGCCACTGCGGCTGCAGCCCTCTCACCAGCACATTGGCCGGCGGCGCGATCAGCGCCGCCGGCCGGTGCGGCGACCAGCCCCGACGCTGTCGACTTGCGCGGCCCGATCCGGCGCTGAGGCCACGCCACACGACCACCGATAATCCAGATCCGCACAGAAGGACCATCGCCATGCGCAAGACATTCTGCCTCACGTTGACATTCCTCATGCTGATCGGTGCCGTGCCCTTGCTGGGTGCCTGCCACACCACCGCGGGCTTCGGCGAAGACGTCTCCAACGGCGGCCAGGCGATAACCCATGATGCCAACAAGGCAATGCCGTAATCGCCTGCATCGCTCGCCGATGATCATTTGAACAATCGGCAGCCGCTCAATTGGCAGAGCAGCGTCGGCCGATGGACGCTGTCGAGGGAAATCCGGAGCCGGGGAAATCCAGAGCCACGACGGCGAAGGCAGGCAAGCGACCTGCCCCGGCAGATTCGAGCGGCCTCGGTCCGCAGCCAGATCGTCGATCGCCAACAGCGACAGAAAGCAGCAAACAAGATGGACAAGGACAGAATAATCGGCGTCGGCAAGCAAATAATCGGCAGCGCAAAGGAAGTCGTCGGCAAGCTCGTCGGCGATGCCAAGCTGCAGACCGACGGCAAGGCCGAGCAGGTCGAAGGTAAGCTACAAAACGCGATCGGAAGTGCGAAAGACACGCTGAAGTAAAGGGGACTTCAGATCGCGCACGCACTTCTTATTGTTATCATCGTCGTCCCGATGCTCATCGGTGTTCTGCCGGTTTGGCCGCATAGCTGAGCTGAGGCTACTTTCCCAGCTTCGGTCTCGGCACGGTGGTTGTGGTCGTCCTGTTGCTGATGTTCGTCGGGGCGATCTGAACCCACCCACGCTCACGCAACCTTCATCCAGAGGTATCATCATGCGTTATGTAAATTTCGCGACTGTCGCCCTGCTCGGCTTTAGCGCACTGCAGGCGCTGGCCCAGGTACCATCCGGCGCAAACCCCGCCACCGGCGCGCGGCCAGGCCACGAGATCGGCGTCGGCGACTCGCTGCCGCTGTCCAACAAGGCGAGCAACATCGGGCCGGCCGATACAACGTCCAACATCGCGCCCACCCTGCCGGCATCGTCCGCCGGCCCGAATGCGACGACGCATGATTACCTGACAGCCGCCCGTGCCTCGCTGGTTGCCGGCCGCACCGGGCAGGCGCAGCAGTCACTGGAGATGGCGGAGACACGGGCACTCGATCGCTCGGTTGCCCCGGGCGAGACCAACATGCCCAGCAGCAGCCAGCTCGTCTCCAAGATCCGGGATGCGCGCCGCGCGCTTGGCAATGGCGACCGCGCTCATGCTATCCAGTGCATCGATCTGGCACTGGCGGGCTAGCACTGGCGAGCTGGCGGCGGGCTTGTGCCCAACACAGAGCGGAGATGCACCTTGACGGAACCGCTGGCCGGCGATCAGGCGAGTTACAGATATTCACGCGCTATGCGCGCTACGCCTCTCTCCTGAAATATTCCCGTCCGGTGCTATCCAGCTACGTGATCTGCGCCTTCATGGTGAAGGCGGCGTGGACCAATGTAGCCGGGGTCGGGGTCGGCCACCCGGTTCATATCAAACGGCGGTGAGCTTGCTAATGAACGCCGATGTCGACCGCAGGATTGCTCGGATCGGCAACAGTGACGTCGCGTTGTATCGGGGCCAAGGTCGCCCGACGGGACGATTTCAATGCGCGGCGCTGGTCCGTTGGGTATGCCAAGTCGCGGGTTGGGCGACCGGGATCGGTTGCCTGGCCGCGCCGAATTTCAGGGAGATTGCCTGCGGCATATCGGTGTCCCACCCGCCTGGCTGGTCCAGACGATCCGCGAGATCCGCGAACGTGGCGCCTCTCGCGAGGCTGAACGACCGAACCCTGTCGGCAAACAGCGCCATCACCTGGTTCGCCGGGATTGTTGTTTGATGAGTTTTTTGCATCGCTTTACTCCAAACTGTGGCTCGAATGAGGGTCACGTATCCGAACGCCCGACCGTAGGTTCCATGGCGGCTCGCGAGGAGCACTTCGCTGGAGCCTTCTAGAGAGCGTCCGATGCGATCGTCGCTGTTGAACGATAGCTCACGGCCGGCTAGGTGGAAGCGTCGGAAACTACCTACACCAGCCCCCCGTCAACCGGCTTGTCAAACGCCGGCGCCGACAGGCCTGGCTGTTGGCGGCCGCACAATGACCCGCGGCCGTGGATGCGTGGGGCCGCATCCCTGCCGAGTTGCTGAGTAATTTCCGAGGCTGCCGGGGCACTGTCCCGCGTCCCACATTGTTGCCTGGGACAGCGAGCGATCTCCGCTTGCAGACAGTTCCCCGGAGAACACGATATGATCAGATACTGGCTTACGGCGATCACCGCCCTTGCGATGATGACCGGCGTCGCCGTCGCACAAACGTCATCCTCCTCCACGACATCAACCCAGTCGACAACGCCAGTTCCTGCTCCGGTGTATGGCAGCTCCAGTTCGAGCAGCAGTCAGCAGACCACCGACAGCAATGGCGTCCAGACCGACAAGACCCAGACCAACACGAACGGCCCCACCGTTGCGCCGTCTGGTACTTCGTTGACAACGCAAAAGACGACCAATACGACGACGACCCAATAGCCGCCCATCATTTGAGTACCGGACAGTTCCCCGGGGTCCGGTTCGCTGGTTGTTCGATGCGGGTGATCCGATCCGAACAGGCGCGATCACCCGCTCGAACGCCTGGGATTCGGACAGCGACCGATACCACCTTGCGGTCAATCCTGGAGGTTGACGCAGCGCCGGCTGCCGGCACCGCTGTGCTGGCCGGCGGTTCCGCATCTGGCCAGGGAACCCGCACCGCCGCCACCGAGCAGGCCAGGACAACGGCGCCACGACCTCCATCACGGCGCCGCGGACCAGGCAGCCCTGATCCGACGGTGACGATCCGTTCCGAGCCCGCTACACATTTTTTCTATCGGCTGTCGCGCTCGATCGTCAGATGAGCAGCACGCTTTGCCTCGGCGCCGCGGCCTTCGAACACGCTCCGACAATCCCGCACATGCATAAACGTCCGTTGGCAGCCGCGCGACGACACACGCGGCTGCCGGAAGACGTCAGTGCCGGACGATCGTCATCACGGCGTGTATTGCTGCGTCCTCGTGGTGGTGGTGCTTGTCGATGGCGGCGGTACGGACATCGGCGGCGGTGCGGACGTCGTGGTGGTCCGCTCCGTGGATGTCGACTCCGTCCTCGGACTGGATCCGCAGGCGGCAAGCAGCGCGGTGCCGCCGAGCAGCGCCGCCGTCAACAACAGCCGAATCGGGGTCTTCGTACTGGTCATGGGTGTTCTCCTGGTTTGGGGTCGGATCTGGTGGTTTGGGGTCGGATCTGGTGGTTTGGGGTCGGATCTGGCGCATGGCGCACCGATCCGGCAGAGCTGCTACTGCGTGTTCGTCGTGGTTGTCGTCTGCTGCGTCGTTGTGACCGGTGCCGGCAGCGGATACGTCGTCGTCTTCGTCACGCTGTCCGCGGCCACACCGTTGCTGGTGCCGTAGGTCGTCCGGGTGGAGTCGGTCCGCGTTCCGTCGGCGCCGACCGATTTCTGCGTGGTCGTTGTGCTCAAGCTGCCCGGCGGTGGCGCAACAGGCGCCGGAGCGGTTGTGGTCGTCGTCTCCGACGTCGTCGTCTGTGCCGCGGCAACGCCAGTCATCATGCCGAGCGCCGCAGCGCCGGCCAGCAGAAACCTTGTCATGTCATGCCCTTCAGCAAATAGATTGCCGGGGCGTTCGCCCCCGCACCGTGATAGAGGAATTAGGCGGGGGACGCGTTCGGATGTAGGATCGGATTCTACTCATAGGACGGTTCGAAGCCATATTAAGGCAAAAATCCAGGGTGCGCCCATGGCACCGACTTGCCCGTGCTTTCCGAACGCGCCGCTATGTTGGCCGCCTCGTCGACGATACGGCACCTTACGCTCGCGAGCGACACGGACGGCCGCGATCCTGCCGGGGGTGCCGCGGGGTTTCGTGGTGCAACGCCATGACGGGGCGACCGGCACCCCGTCATGGCCGCGGTCAAGCGACGCCTGTGCTAGATTTCCTTTCGTCCCATCATTCCGGCCATCGCATCGGCCTGGCGGATCGCCAGCGCGACGATGGTCAACGTCGGGTTGCAGGCCCCGCCTGAGGTGAACTGACTGCCATCCGACACGAACAGGTTCTTGATGTCGTGTGACTGGCCCCATTTGTTCACCACGCCGTCGCGCGGATTGGCGCTCATCCGGTTGGTGCCGAGGTTGTGCGTGCTGGGATACGGCGGTGTCGGGAAGGTGCGCACCGCGCCCACCGCGTCGTAGATCGCCGCGCCCTGCCGGTAGGCGTGATCGCGCATCTTCTCGTCGTTCTCATGGTCATCGAAATGCACGCTCGCCACCGGCATGCCATTGGCGTCCTTTGCCTTCGGATCCAGCGTCACGCGATTTTGTTCGCGCGGCATGTCCTCTCCGACGATCCACAGGCCCGCCATGTTGGCATAGTCGTCGATGGCGCTGGTGAAGCTGCGGCCCCAGGCACCCGGATTGAGGAAGGCCGCCATGAACGGCAGGCCGAGCGACAGCGTCTCCAGTTCATAACCGCCGACGAAGCCGCGCTTCGGATCGTTGCGTGCCTCGTCGCGCACGATGCCCGCCATGGTGGTGCCGCGATACATATGCACCGGCTTGTCGAACACGGCATAGACGCTGCCCGTGGTATGACGCATGTAGTTGCACCCTACCTGTCCCGAGCCGTTGGCCAACCCGTTGGGGAAGCGGGCCGATTCGCTGTTCAGCAGCAGGCGTGGACTTTCCAGCGAATTCCCCGCCACCGCAACCACCCGCGCCTTCTGTCGCTGGTGCTTGCCGTTGGCATCGACATACACCACGCCGGTGACCTTGCCGTGCACATCATGTTCGATACGAAGCGCCATCGCGTTCGGCCGCACCTCCAGGTTGCCGGTGGTCTCGCCCTTTGGAATCTCCGAATACAGCGTCGACCACTTGCCGCCGGATTTGCAGCCTTGGAAGCAGAAGCCGATCTGCTGGCACGCACCACGGCCATCGCGCGGCTGGCTGTTGATCGACATGTTCCCGGTGTGCACTTCCTTGTAGCCGAGCTTGCGTGCACCGGCTTCCAGCACTTTGAAGTTGTTGTTGCCGGGCAGGCGGGGGATGTCGTTGGTCCCGGTGGTGCCCATCTTGTCCTCGGCCTTGGCGTACCACGGCGCCATCTCGGCGAGCGTGATCGGCCAGTCGAGCAGGCTCGCGCCGGCCATGGCGCCGTAGGTGCTGCGCGCCTTGAACTCATACTCCTGGAAGCGCAACGAGGCGCCGGCCCAGTGCACCGTCGAGCCGCCGACCGACTTGACGATCCATGCCGGCAAATTCGGAAAATCGTGCGCCACGCGCCAGGTGCCTGACGTGGTGCGCATGTCCTTCCAGGCAAGCTGCCCGAAGCTCGCCCATTCGTCGTTGATGAAATCCGGGATCTCGTGCCGGCCGCCGGCTTCCAGGATCACAACCTTGATGCCCTTCTGCGCCAGCTCGTTGCCGAGCGTGCCGCCGCCGGCGCCGGAGCCAACGATGCAGACCACGCCATCGTCGTTCAGATCGAATGTCGCCATCGTCGCCTCCCTATGCCTGCGCCAGCCAGTCGATGTCGTTGAAGCCGCGGTTGATGTAGCCGCCCTTGTCGGCCGAGGCGCCCTCGTAGCCGAATTTTGTCCATACCTCCTTATTATTGTACAACGTCACCAGCAGGTCGCCGTGCAGCTTTTGGAACAACGCGCCGTGCTCGACCCCTTGCAGCAGCACGACGCGGTCTGTTTCCCACGCCACTGTCAGATAGGGACTCTTGTGATGCTGTTGCGCGGCGGCATCGAGCTGCGCTACGCCGTCCTCGATCATTTTGCGCAACGCCGCGTCCTGGCCGGCCTTCGCGTCGTAGCCCGACACGGCCTGCACGTAATAGAGGTCGGCGAGCCGGTCGTGCGGGTAGATGTCACGCGCCATCCGGACCAATGTCGCCACGGTGTGCGGTTTGAGATTCTTGGCGTCCTGCGCCCAGGCCGCCTCCGCCCCGATGCTGATGCCCGCGGCCGCGACGGCAGCGGCGGGGACCGCGGTCGCGCTGCCGCGCAGAAACACGCGACGGCTGACTTTGGTACGCCTGTCCACTTCTCTCATGTTCGTCTCTCCCGTTGTTCCTGGCCCATTGCTTCTGGCCCGCTGTTTCCGGATCATTGTTCCGGGATGATTTCCGCTTAGCGATAGCGGCCGTGACGCTGCAGCACCTCGATGCGGTATCCATCCGGGTCCTGCACGAAGAAGAATTTCGCCATCAGGGTGCCGTCGCGGTGGAATTCGCGGATCGGGTTCGGCGCCAAGCCTTCGGCCGTGAAGCGCGTATGTTCGGCAGCCAGATCGTCCACCACGAATGCGATGTGACCGTAGCCGTCACCCAACGCGTAGGGTTCGGTTCGGTCGTGATTGATCGTCAGTTCCAGTTCGAAGTCGCTGGCTTCGCCCAGCAGATAGACCAGCGTGAACGCCTCGAAGGCGAAACGGTCGGTGACGCGCATGCCGAACGCGCGCCGATAGAAATCCACCGAGCGCGCTTCGTCCACCACGCGGATCATGCTGTGGATCGGCTTGGCCATCAGTGCTGCTCCTTCAGCCAGGCGATGATGCGACGGCGGATGGCCGGGTCGTCCTGGCGGTACAGCATGACCGCGCCCGGGATCAGCTCTTGCGGCGTGCTGAGCCAGGTATCGAGATGCGCGTCGTCCCAAACGAACCCGGCGCGCGCGAAGCCGGGCGAGTAGTGGAACGCGGGCACCGCGCCGGCCCTGCGCAGGTAGACGCCGGCCAGATTGGGGCCCTGTCGCGGCGGGGCGTCACGCTGCGTCGTGTGGCACGTGCCGCATTGGTTGGCGAACAAGCTCGCGCCATCCTGCGGCGCGGCCTTCGGTAGATCGAACGGCATCTGTGCACGCGCCATCGCCGCCGCGCCGGTCAGCAGCAGCAGACACGCGAACGATCGCCATACCATCTCGATTCCCCCCGTCCTGCAAATGGTAGGGAGTGACCGCCGGCAGCGGTTGGTATCAACTGGCTTTCCCCCCGATGGATGGCCCATTTTTCACCTGTCCCGAGGGCATGCTAGGCTCCGCTCGATGCGTCCTGCAACATGTCGGCCAACGGAAAGTGCGCAGGAGCCCTGCAAGGCGTCTGATCGAGGCGCGGCTCAAGCGGCTGCGGTAACCGCACGAAGCTGCTGCGAAGCGGCGAAAGGGATGCAAGATGACGGATGATTTCAAGATCGAGGACGCCGTGGCAATGTGTTCGCCGATCTCGGCCTGCTGCGTGGACCGCTTTATCGCCGAGGCCCGGCGGTAGACTCCTGGACAGGCCGACGCCACGCGTTGCGATGGCGCTGGTGCGGGTCCTGAGCCGAGGGGTAAATCATGCCGGTCCGCCAGATCGAACGACACCGCACAGGACGCACCGCATGGCTGCGCGCGGCGGTGCTGGGTGCGAACGACGGCATCCTGTCGACCGCGAGCTTAGTGCTGGGTGTCGCCGCGGCGAACGGCAGTCGCAGCAGCGTGTTGATCGCCGGGATTGCCGGCCTCGTCGCGGGCGCAATGTCGATGGCCGCAGGCGAGTACGTGTCGGTGCATTCGCAGAAAGACACGGAAGAAGCTGACCTTGCGTTAGAACGCAAGGAGCTGCGAACGGACGACAGCGGCGAGCGCCAGGAGCTGGCGGCGATCTACGTTGACCGTGGCCTTGATCCCGCGCTTGCAAAGCAGGTCGCCGATCAACTGATGGCCCACGACGCCCTCGGCGCGCATGCCCATGACGAACTTGGCATCTCCTCGACCCTGCAAGCCCGCCCGATCCAGGCCGCGCTGGCGTCGGCCGCGGCTTTCACGTTCGGGGCAGGCGTGCCGCTCATCGTGACGGCTTTGGTCCCCCCGGCGAGTCTCCTGGTTATCGTCCCGGCGACATCGCTGCTCGTGCTGGCGTGTTTGGGGGCACTGGCGGCGCGGTTGGGCGGCGCGCCGATCGTACCCGGCGCCATACGGGTCACCTTCTGGGGTACGCTGGCGATGGGCGTCACCGCGGGCGTCGGCGCCTTGTTCGGCACGGTCGTATGAGCGGGAGCTATCGGCCGGCGCTCACAGGCGGGCGTCTGGGACTGCCGCTCGGCTGACTCCCCTGCGGTTGCCCAGCGCGTACCCGGGTTGAGCAAACTGTCCAGCGGGAGTCAAGCGGACCCCAGCTCCCGCTGGACCGGCTCGACAGCTACGGAAACGAGCTGCTGCAAAGCGGGAGAAAGGGGCGAAAGATGCAAGATGATTTCAAGATCGAGGAAGGCAGCGGCAACGTGTTTGCCGATCTCGGGTTGCCCAACCCCGAGGAACGTCTCACGAAGGCCGATCTTGCCATGCAGATCACGGCGGCGATCCGCGCCCGCCGGTTGACGCAGGCCAAGGCTGCCACGTTGTTCGGGACCGACGAGGCTAAGATATCGCGACTGCTGCGCGGGCAGCTTTCCGGCTTCTCGACCGAGGGGCTGATCCATTTCCTTACGTTGCTCGGCCAGGATGTTGTCATCGTCGTTAAGCAAGCTGCCCCCGGCGCCCGCGGGTAGGGCACGTGAGCGTCGTTGCCGAGGCTAGGGTGTCGACTTTCGGATATGCAAATGCCGCGCGCCGGCACTGTTGCGATTAGTGCAGCTGCATTTAGCAACAAAACCGCCTGCTACCCGGCGACTCGCTTGCACGAATTGCTCGGCACCAAAAGACTGATTATTTGGTCATGGTCGGAGCGAGCCAATCCGTGATCAGATCGAGTCGCCCAACTGCTGTCCAGCTCGCTCTCGCCTCCTCGCGATGCCGTGCTGCCTCAGCGGTATCTTTGCAAACCAGGGCACGATGCAGAGCCCGCCAGCCAAGGAGGGCTCGATCCTGTGTGTCGGTCGCATTAAAATACAATGCGAACCCTGCTTCGATATTGGCGAGCCCTTGGCTTGTGTCTCCAACATACAGCCGAACAAGCCCAAGCCTGATCATCGTTTGAGCAAGGGAATGTTGATTCCTGGATTTGCGGTAGAGTGCCTGCGCCTCCTCGAAGCGGGCCGCCGCCGTCGGATAGTCCTTGTGCGTTAGCGCGATCTCTCCGATACCACGGGTACAGTTCGCCTCCCCCATTACCTCGCCGAGGTGTCGAAAAAGCGTCAGTGCCTGCTCGAAGAGAGCGGTCGCGGTCCTGTCATCCGATTGGAGACGCGCAACGGCCCCAAGGCCCAGGATACAATTAGCTTCGCCCTGCGAGAGGCCGCCATGTCGATAGAGCGCTAGCGCCGTCTCGAACCGGTCAAGTGCTGTCGCGTAATCTGAGCGTTCGAGCGCTATATGCCCGAGGCTACAGATGCAATGCGCTTTACTCACCACGGACCCGGCGGACTGGAAAAGGGTCGACGCGCTTTCAAATAGGTCCGTTGCCGTCACGTGATCCGAACGCCTACGTGCTATCTCTCCGAGATTGAAGATACAATTGGCCTCACCGAGCGTAGAATGCGCACTTCGCCTGAGCGCCAGCGCCTCTTCGAATCGAGCCAATGCCGTCACATGATCCGACTGCTGGAGCGCGCCCATTCCAAGCAATTGGATACACTCCGCCTCACCAATTAAGTCCCCAACGCGCCGAAAGAGCGCGAGCGCCCCATCAAGCCATGCCCTCGCCGTATCGTGATCTGATCGCATGAAAGCGATTGATCCGAGTCTGCACATGTAATTTGCAGCACGTTGCGGGGATTGCTCTCTCAGCCGCTCGACAGCACGAGTAACGCTATTGACCGTGGCTCTGCCGGATAGTTGATGGAATGCGGCGAGGCCATTTAATGCTACATCAAGGCGCCGGTGCAGAATATCAGTCTCTACGACAACCTCACAGATTGGATCAAGATTGTCCGATTCCGCTTCGACATCGTTGCGTACCGTGCTCCAATCACTTCTGCCTATCTTCCCGCCTTTTTCTGCAACTATCATGTAACGGTCAACCAGGCGCTTGCGGTCGTTGGGCATTACATGAATGTCGTGCCTCGCGCATTCCCTAAGTGGGGTCAACATCCGCAGGCGACTATCACGGCGGCGCTCTACCAGTCGCAATTGATACAGGCAAGCGACAACCTCGGCCGCCCTGCCCCTGGTCACCGTACCGCGTTCACCCAGCAGCGAGTGGACGTTGGCCTCCGCCAACCCGGCTGGCAACAAGGCGAGCATCGCGAGCAGTCTCCGGGCCAGTGGCGCGGACTTCATCCGACGACTGCTCAAAGACAGAGCCAACGAAACCCTGACACTGGTGAGCCGGCTCTCCTTTTCACCTGGACGACGCAAGATCTCCGCGTGGACCTCGTCCCAGAGTCCGCGCAACCCCTTGAGTGTCGGGAGACCGCTTGCCTGGGCGGCGACGAGATGGATCGACAACGCGTGGCCGTCGAGGGCCTCGAGCAAATAAGGGAGATCAGGGTCGGTCCGGAACGACGCGCCTGCAATCGCGATGAACGCGTCTTTCGAAGCCAGCGGGGGGAGTTTCGGCAAATCGTCAATGGGGATCGCGCCAGCGACATGGGGAGCCACACCGCGAATCGTGACTGCGAGGGACAGGTGCTCAATCTGCGCCGCCAAGTTCAGCAGCCGCTCTGACTCTCCTCGATCGAGGTCGAATGACGTGTCGGCATTGTCCAGGATCGCAGCGATGGGCCGCTCCGCGGCATTCGCCTCGAGGATACGCAACAGGGACACCTCGTCGCCCGTCGGTGGTAGACCGAGCGCCTCGACCAGCTTGGCAAGGATTGCTCGCGGTTCGGTCGCCGTTTCGAGCGAGGCAAATACGCGGCGCCGTCGGAACGTCGCAACCATGCGTGGGTCGTAGAGGGCCGCGGTCGCTACCGCGGTCTTGCCCATGCCGGGACCGCCCGCGACTATCGCCGGCTTGCCTGCGAGCAGCGCACCGACGACCAGCTCGACCTCGCGGTCGCGCCCAAAGAGCTCCGGCTTTGGCTCGTGCTGGTCGATACAGCGGATCGCAGCGTCCGGATCGATCGTGAGGGCCGGCGTTGGTGGTGGCAAGCTACGAAGCAGCGGCAGGAGATCCCCGTGTGCCTTGCCAAAGATCACAGGAAAAAGGCGCTTGGCATGAAGTGGCGAAAGTGGCGGTTGCGGGTTCCCATGCCCGTCGGTCTCCTGACGGATCAGCCAGTAGCGACGTGGGGCAATGTCCTGCCATTCCGAAAGGAACGAATCGAGGCGTGAGAAGTCCGGATCGGCGAGGCCATTCTGGCTGCAACCGATGAATACTGTCGCGCGGGCGAGTGTCGCAATCTGTTGCAGCAGGTTACGCCGGCTGTCGGCCGAATGGGCGCCGTAAGATTTGGACCCGAGTACGACCTCCTCAGGGGTGCGCCAGTGCCCGTGCAGATGCAGAATGCCCTCCGGTGTGGGCGCACGAAGGAGGCGCAGCGTCGCGGCGTGGTCCGACCAACTGATCGGCGGCAAACCCGTCGCCTTGGTGAGCACGTCGTCGTAGTTCGTGGTCGCTATCGGACACCCGAGCGCCTTGATCGCGTCCAGAAGATCATATCTTTCTGGCGCTAGCCGGCCGACCTCGCCTTCGAGCCAAGTGGCGAATTCGGCGTTGTGCGAACCGCCAAGCCGTTCCGTCACCTCATCAGCGATCGCGATCCAGATATCGGTGCCGCCAGTTGCCAGCTTCTGCCGGCTTTCATTGGCCCACGGACCGGCATTGGCATCAAGGTCTTCGACTCGCTGGATGCCGGACTGGATGAGGTTCGCCCAACTGGGCGCTTTGCCGTTGGTGGCTTGCGTCGAGATCCCTGCGCCGCAGACAATCAATGGCTTACGGTCGCTGGAGCGAACGGCCTTTTGCAGTTCACCGATCAGGAACGCGGTCATTTCCCTCTATCCAGCAGACGATTCCCTGCTCACGTCCCTGCTCACAAAGCCGAACCTTGCTTTATGACATTGCGACTCGTAACGAGTCCAGTGCCTGCCCAGGCAGATTCAAGCAAATCGCACGGAGAGGGATGACCACGCGGCGCGCCAGGTGCCGTCACACATGGTCTTCTCGGCATGCTCCACGAAGGCAAGTCGTGGATGGCCCGCCTTCGCGGGCCATGACGGGGAGGAGACGTCCGCGCGCTACCCCAACTGCGTCCGCCCGCTACACCAGCCGCATCTGGTGCACCGCCGCCGCAATGAACCCAGCAAACAGCGGATGTGGGTCGAACGGCTTGGACTTCAGCTCCGGATGGTATTGCACGCCGACGAACCACGGATGTTCCGGGCGCTCGATGATCTCCGGCAGCACGCCGTCGGGGGACATGCCGCAGAACCGCATCCCCGTCGATTCCAGGATGGTGCGGTAGTTCACGTTGACCTCGTAACGATGCCGGTGGCGCTCCTGGACGCTGGGGACGCCGCCGTAGAGCTCGCGCACCAGGCTGCCCTCGCTCAGCACCGCGGGGTAGGCGCCGAGGCGCATGGTGCCGCCCATCTCGCCGCCCTCCATGCGCCGCTCGATCTCGTTGCCGCGGGCCCATTCGGTCAGCAGGCCGACGACGGGGACCTCGCATGGCCCGAACTCGGTGGACGACGCGCCCGCCATGCCGGCCAGGTTGCGCGCCGCCTCGATCACCGCCATCTGCATGCCGAAGCAGATGCCGAAGAACGGCACCTTGCGCTCGCGGGCGAAACGAACGGCGGCGATCTTGCCGGGTGTGCCGCGCTCGCCGAAGCCGCCGGGCACCAGGATGCCGTGCACGCCTTCCAGGCGCTGGACGGTGCCGGGCTGTTCGAAGACCTCGCTGTCGACCCAGTCGAGGCAGACTTTTACCCGATTGGCGATGCCGCCGTGGGCGAGCGCCTCGGCCAGCGATTTATAGCTGTCCAGCAGGTTGGTGTATTTGCCGACGACGGCGATGCGCACCTCGCCCTCGGGCGTGCGGACCGTGTCGACGATGCGCTGCCATTGCGACAGGTCGGGCTCGCGGTCGAACGGCAGGACGAAGTGGCGCAGGACTTCGCGGTCCATGCCTTCGGCGTGGTAGTTGATGGGGACGTCGTAGATGGTGTCCACGTCGCGCGCCGTGATGACGGCCTCGGGCTGGACGTTGCAGAACAGTGCGATCTTGCGGCGTTCGGCGTCCGGGATGGCGCGGTCACAGCGGCACAGCAGCATCTGCGGCTGGATGCCGACGTTCTGCAGCTCCTTCACCGAGTGCTGCGTCGGCTTGGTCTTCAGCTCGCCGGCGGAGCGGATGAAGGGTACCAGCGTCAGGTGTACGAACATCGCTCGCTCGCGGCCGAGCTCGTTGCCGAGCTGGCGGATGGCTTCGAGGAACGGAAGGCTCTCGATGTCGCCGACCGTGCCACCGATCTCGACCAGCACGAAGTCGTAGGTGCTGGTGGCGTGCAGCACGGTTTCCTTGATCGCGTCGGTGATGTGCGGGATCACCTGCACGGTGGCGCCGAGGTAGTCGCCGCGGCGCTCCTTGGCGATCACGTCCTGGTAGATGCGCCCGGTGGTGGCGTTGTCCGCCTTGCTGGCGTGCACGCCGGTGAAGCGCTCGTAGTGGCCAAGGTCCAGGTCGGTCTCGGCACCGTCGTCGGTGACGAACACCTCGCCGTGCTGGTAGGGGCTCATGGTCCCCGGGTCGACGTTCAGGTAGGGGTCGAGCTTGCGCAGCCGCACCGAATAGCCGCGCGCCTGGAGCAGCGCGCCGAGGGCGGCGGAGGCGATGCCCTTGCCCAGGGAGGAGACCACGCCGCCGGTGATGAAGACGAACCGCGTCATGGGCGACCCTTATACGGGGGCGACTCGGGCGGTGGGAAGCCCGGTGTTCGCGGGTCGCGCATGCGTGAGCGGGAGGGGTGGCGGTGGGCGGGGCTGGTTGTCCGTAGGCTGGTCGTCGCGCGGCGGGGGCTGGTCGTCGCACGGTGGGATTGTCGGGATTTCAACGACATACAGTAATCTGGCGGTCGTATCGCGCCGCACCATGCCCGACGAATAGGCTCCCTGAGAAGATGAAATCGACGTATTGTCGCGCGGCAGCGGCAAGATTCGGGAGATAACGCATGGCGCGACAGCGGCGCGGGCAGCCCGTGATGGAGCCAGGCGCGCTACCGGTCGAGCGGGAGCTGGCGGCGCTCGCCCGGGAATTGGATCCGTCTCGCCTCTCGAGCGCGGACGTCGCGCAAGCACGCCAGCGCCGCATCGCGGCCATGCGGTTGCAGGAGATCGAGGGCAACCCGCTCGACGCGGAGCAGGTTGCCATGTTCGAAATGTTCGAACGGGAGGCTTGGACGCATGAACGGCGGCTGGCCTACCTCCTGGCCAGAGCGAGGAGCCGGGCCGCCGAGTGACCGAGGATCCGTACACCTATCCGGGTTCCTCTGTTCTCCGTAACAGGCTCGGCATCACCGATGCGGCACTGCTCGATCTTTCCGAGCGGGAACTTGTGCTGCAACGGGTTGCCCAGGGAATCCCGGGAGGACGCTTCGACCTTGCCCACCTTCGCGACATCCACCGGCATCTGTTCCAAGATGTCTATGAATGGGCGGGCGGGGTTCGGACCGTGGAGATCGCCAAGGACGGCCATCAATTCCAGTTTCGCCGGTACATCGACACCGGCATGGCCGACGTTCACCGGCGGCTTGCGAGCGCGAAGTTCCTCCGGGGCTTAAGTCGTGCGGCATTCGCGGCGGCGGCCGGGGCGATCATGGGTGATGTGAACTATGTCCATCCCTTCCGTGAGGGTAACGGCCGCGCACAACTTTTCTATCTCGAACAGTTGGCCGAGCAGGCCGGGCACAGGCTCGACCTTAGCCAAATCGACCCGGATCGATGGATTGCGGCGTCGCAGGCCGCGCATGGCGGTGACTACAACGCGATGGGCGACGAGATCGGGCGCGTGCTGACGTTATGAAACCGCAGCTGCTCGTCGTTCATGGTGGGTGAAGCTCCGGGGTTCGCGGTGGGGCAGTTTATTCCGGGCGTCGAAAGGAATGGAACCGCGGATGAATGCAGACGAACGCAGACGAATGGAGATGTAGCAGAGCGAACCGGTAGGCTTTCATTGGCTTCGGACGGCTGTCCCGGATGCACCTTTGCACCGGCGCGGCGATGCGCTTTTGCTCCGGCGTTGACACGCCGTGCCTCGCGCGTGACGATCCTATTGTGCCGGCACCGGCAGAGTCTGGAAGTCCTTGTGATGCCCCTCGTGCGTCGGCGGTTGAGAGAGGCCCCGACGGCACATACGGAGAGCCGCCATGCCGCAACGTGTCCAGTTTTCTGACGCCATCGAACCGTTGGTCCGGTTCATCGAGGAGACGCCGCGCGATGAAATTCTGGATCGCACCCTGGAGAAGCTGCGGGCGGGGGTGCCGACAGAGACCATGCTGACGGCCTCGGCGCTGGCGGTGACGCGGTCGTCGGACCTGCCACCAGGGCACCATGGCGGACCGCTGCATCCACTGGCCGGGCTGTACGCGGTGTCGAAGCTGGTCGGGCGGCTGGAGGACGAGGATCGTTTCGTCCCCGTGCTGCAACACGTGGCACTGGCGAACAAGCACGTCCACGACCCGGTGACCGCGCCATACAATCTGCTGGCGTTCGAGCCGCTGGATGCCGGCGGGGTCGAGGCGACCAAGGAGGCGTTCATCAAGGCGGCCAATCGGGGCGAGAGCAACAAGGCGGACCATCTGTTTCAGTGGCTATGGCAGAACGTTCCGCCGATGGAAGCGTTCGATCTGCTGATGACCGTCGCCATTCCGAAGAACGCGCTGGACGATCATTACTTCCTGTTTCCCGGCTACCTCTGGCGTGGGCTGGAGGTGCTCGGGCCGGAGTATCTGCCGGTGCTGATGCGGCCGGCGGTGCGCTATGTGGCGCGCTTCCCCAACCAGCGGTCGATCCCGGACGTCGATGCGCTGATCGAGAAGTATGAGCTGTCGACCCGTGTGATGCGCCAGCGCAGCGGGGAGGATGAAACCGCGGCGATCGGCGCGCTCGGCGAAGCCATCGGGCGGTGCGACGCCTACAGCGAAATCCCGGAGTTGCAGGCGAAGGCGCTGGTGGCCGGGCTGTCGCTAGAAGGTGCGGGCGAAGCGCTGTCGATCGGGGCGGCCGGGCTGTTCCTGCGCTCGCTGACCGGGAACCCGATGGATGTCCATCTGCACACGAGCGCCAATCTGCGGCGCTATCTGCTGCGGCTGGATGGGCTGAGCCCGCGCAACAAACTGCTGGTGCTGCTGCTGTGGCATACCGGGCCGGAGGTGCGCTCGACGCAGTATCGGATGGAGCCGGCGCCGCAGCCGGATATGGCGGCGGTCACGGCGTTGCCCGCTCGGTCGCAGGCGGCGCTGCTGGAGGCGATCACGCAGAGCATCTATCAGCAGCCGCCGACCGACTGGTCCACAGTCACCAATCTGGGGAAGATGCGGGCGGTGCCGGAGGTCAAGGGCACCGTGAACCTGGCACAGCAATACGTGCAGTGCGGCTACGACGCGCAGGTGTTGATGCGGCGGCTGGGCGAGATCGTGTGCCACGACAGTTTCACCGAGATGCACGCGTTCAAGCATCACCAGGCGATCGTGGAGGAGTTTTACGCGACACGGGAGCCGTGGCGCTGGATGCATCTGGTGTGCGGCGCGCAGGCCGCGGCGATTTCGTTTGGCAAGAATATGGACATCTATGAGGGGGCGCTGGAATTGCTGCACGCCGCGTAGCGATGGGGCGGCGGGCTGACGTGATGCGGCAAACGCCAGCGCGATCGGTGTAAACGACCACGAGTAGCTTGGCCTCGATCACCCCCGACCGCCTTGCGTCTTTTCTCCTGGTTGCTCTGGGTAAAGGCTGCAACGATCAGCGCGGCGATGGCGCAGCCTGCAATGCACGGTGCACGGCCGCCACGTCGTCGGCGATGGCTCTGAGATAAGCCCGGGCCGTCTGGTCAGGCTGGGCGGCTCCCTGCTCCCAACCCCGCAGGGTGCCAAGCGGGATCCGAAACCGCACCGCGAGTTCTTCCTGTGTCAGTCCGAGCGCGCGGCGGATGATTTTCAGCCTCGGCATTTGCTGCATGCTCGCCAGACTATGCGGCGTCCGG
The DNA here is from genome assembly GCA_003151425.1 of Acetobacteraceae bacterium. Lineage (GTDB taxonomy): Bacteria > Pseudomonadota > Alphaproteobacteria > Acetobacterales > Acetobacteraceae > Palsa-883. The sequence continues at coordinate 2,149 of PLXO01000122.1, read as the reverse complement.
GGCTGGGCCGACCCCCTCTCCCCCAACCCTCCCCATCAAGGGGGGAGGGAGAAGTTATGCGGCGGCTTTCACTTCGGCCACCAGACGGGCTGCCTCGGCGCCTCGAATTTTGGCAATATCATCTTGATATTTCAGCAAAACACCCAGCGTGTCGTCCACCACACCCGGGGTCAGCTCGTGCGCGCTGAGGTGGGTCAGCGCGGCGGCCCAGTCGATCGTCTCGGCCACGCCTGGCAGCTTGAACAGCTCCTCGCCGCGCAGGCGCTGCACGAAGCCCACCACCTGGTCGGCCAGCGTCTCCGGCACGCCGGGCGCCTTGACCGCCAGGATCGCCCGCTCGCGCGCCGTGTCGGGGTAGTCCACCCAGTGATACAGGCAGCGGCGGCGGATCGCGTCGTGCACCTCCCGCGTGCGGTTGGAGGTCAGCACGACCACCGGCAGCGTCTTGGCCCGCAAGGTGCCCAACTCCGGGACGGTGATCTGGAAGTCGGCCAGCAGCTCGAGCAGGAACGCCTCGAACGGCTCGTCGGCGCGGTCCAGCTCGTCGATCAGCAGCACGGCCGGCGGCAGGTCGGGGTCGATCGCCGAAAGCAGCGGGCGGGCCTGCAGGAATTCCCGCGTATAGATGTCGCGCGCCAACTGATTGCGGTCGGTGTGGCCGGCGGCCTCCGCCAGGCGGATCGCCATGAGCTGGCGCGGATGGTCCCATTCATAGGCGGCGGCGGCCAGGTCCATGCCGTCATAGCATTGCAGGCGAACCAGGCGGCGGTGCAGGCCGGCGGCGAGCACCTTGGCGATCTCGGTCTTGCCGGTGCCGGGCTCGCCTTCGAGAAGCAGAGGCCGGCGCATCGACAGGGCCAGGTGCACCGTCGTCGCCAGCTCCAGATCAGCAATGTAGCCGTGCGCGGCAAGCAGGGCCGCCGTGTCGGCGACGGAAGACGGTAGATCAAACACTTACAGGAGACTTCCGAGGATCAAGATGAGGATAACCAGATAAAGCGCACCGCCAATCCACGCCACGACAGGCAGGCCGAACGGTTCGCGTGGGATCAGTGCGGTGATGCCGATCGCGGCGGGTGGCAGTGGCAAAGCCCCCCGTGGCGGCGGCGCCGGGACTTCGCTGGTCGCGGCCTCGATCTTCGAGGGCGCCACGAGAGCGCTGAACCGGTCGAAGAAGGCGTCCGCCATCTGCTTGGAGGAGGCATCGATCAGACGGGCGCCGAGCTGGGCGAGCTTGCCGCCGACCTGGGCGTGCACCTCGTAACTCAGCCTGGTGGCGTCGCCGTCGTCGGTCAGATGCACCTTGGCGCCACCCTTGGCGAAGCCGGCAACACCCCCCTGCCCTTCGCCGGAGATCGTGTAGCCGTTCGGCGGGTCCAGGTCGGAGAGCGCCACGTTGCCGGTGAAGCGAGCAGAGATCGGGCCGATCTTGACGGCCGCGGCGGCCTTGAAGCCGCCGTCGGGCTGCTTCTCCAGGCTCTCGCAGCCCGGGATGCTGGCCTTGAGAACCGCCGGATCGTTCAGCGCATCCCACACCCTCCGGCGCGGCGCCACAATGCGCCGCTCTCCAATCATGTCCATGCAACCCTCCGCACCACGGCAACACGTGGAGGAGAAGAAGGCCAGGGGCTTCGCCCCCGGACCCCCACCAAGGGGCGCTGCCCCTTGGCGGGGTTCCAGGGGCGGAGCCCCTGGCCTTCTTCTCCTCCACGCATTGCGTGTCGGGGACGTTACTTGCAGGGTCCTGTGCATGCAACCGACCCCGGATGTCCTTTCACGGCCAGCGCACTTGGAATTCGCGTTATCCGCCGTTCGCGGCGCGGCGAGACGCTGAACTGCCAAAGCGCCAGGAAGAATGCGGACCGGGTGACAGGTTCGGGCCGCCCGTTCAGCCCACCCCACGGCCACCGCACCGTCGGGCGGTCCATAGGGTCTTTGTCGCCGTTCTCGCTTTTCGTCGGTGGCGGGCCAAGGCCTGCCCCCGGACCCTTGATCCGGGGGTCGACCGTCGGAGGCGGACCAGCGTCGACCGTACACCTGCCGCTCGAGGGCTTGGGCCGCGCAGAGCGGACCAAGGCTTGCCCCACTAGACCCTCCCACTCTAGAGCCTTGCCCCCGGGCTCGGCCCCATAGGCGCCAACTTAATTTC
>PLXO01000212.1 GCA_003151425.1 Acetobacteraceae bacterium | reverse complement strand
CGCCTGATACAAGCGGCTGCCCGGGGTTTTGCCCCTATTACGGGATAACTCCTTAAGGCATTGATTTTGTAGAAGCCATCACCCGCAAAAGTCCAGTGGGCTTCCGCAGCAGTCCAGGAGCTTACTGGGGTTAATTCGGGGTATCCGGGTCGCCGCCGATGCCGAGTCGCGCCAAACTGCGGTGTCGAGTCGATTCCCGCAGGAGTCCAAAGTGTCGTCAGCTACAGGAGTCCAATCCCTGAGCATTGCAAGATTTCTGGGCGGATGGTTGCCAGACGATCAATCAGCAGGAACCAGGTAGCTACGCGCTTTAAGTTGCTGTCCCGCAATCTCAGACCTGTGGGAGGCTGTCGAGGATTTGGGCGACGGACTGGCCCGATGCTTCGGCGGCCGCGATTACCCGGAGGTACGTGTCAAGCGCTCGCTCTAGAACTTCGACGATCAGATGGCCGTGGCGATCGGCGAGCCCTCTCAGATCGGAATTGAATTGGGCGCTAACCTTGACGTTGATCTGTTCAATCCGCCCGGTGCGCCGGCGGGAACGGCCATCGGGATACCTGGCTTTGCCAAATGCGCCGACAGACCCCGCCGGAAAGGCTTGAGCGTGGTTGAGCGGCGGAGCGGATTCCATATGTTCCGGCGCTAGCATCGTGGGACCATCCGGTGGTGACGGTGTGAGTGGTGTGCTGCTGCCGGCACTGGGCGTTGGCTCGGCTGGATTGGACGGCTCCGGTGGGGGGGCAGGTCGCTCGGATAGTTCGGGGTTGGAGTCTGTTGGCGGTTCCCCGAGCCGTCGGATCCCTCGCCGCAGTTTCGTTGCGTCAACGGCCATGTCAGGCGGGCTCCTGCACGGCTTGCGCCGCGTCTATGATCGACTGTACCAGCGCTTCGGCAGCGGAACGTAGACCAGCCACCCGAGCCTCAGTGATTGCCTGTCCCGTATTGGCCAGAACTAACGAACGGCCCATTTCTGTAGCATAAGCGGACAAACCATGAACTCATGCGGCGAGGCGGGTGAGGCCGGCGGGCAGCCGGAGCAGTCGAAATCCGTCAGGGTTTTCCGTCATCTGTTCTGTGGCGTCCCAGACGTAGTCTCCCGTCAGGTTGACGTGTTCCCATCCGAGCGGGGACAGATGGACCAGCAGGTGATCGGCAACATCTTCAACCTGGCGCAGCGCGGCGACGGAGCGCTCCAGATACCGCGTGTTCCAGAGGATGATGGCAGTGACAAGAAGATTGAGGCCGGAGACCCGATGCTGCTGGTTCTCGTAGGTGCGATCGCGGATTTCGCCCAGCCCATGGATGAAGACCGCGCGGGCCAGGCTGTTGCGGGATTCACCCTTGTTGAGTTTCTGGCCGGTTGCACGCCGTAGCTCGGGGTCGTTGATCCAGTCCAGCGTGAACAGCGTGCGCTCCAGCCGACCCAACTCGCGTAGTGCCGCGGCGACGCCATTCTGCCGCGGGTAGGAGGCGAGCTGGCGCATGATGAGGGATGCCGTTACGCTACCGGTGCGGATGGATGCGACGATGCGCAGGATCTCCAACCAATGAGCACGGATGAGAGCCACGTTGATGCGCCCGGTGATCATTGGCTCCAGCGTCGGATAGTCGGACGGCTTGCCAAAGCTGTAGAGCCGGCGGGGCTTCAGGCCGGGAATGCGTGGCACGAACTGGAATCCCAGCAGGGCGCAGAGCGCGAAGACATGATCGGAATCGCCGCCGCCATCGGTGTGGTGGCGCCGGGAGGTGACCTCGCTTTGATGGTAGAGTAGCGCGTCTAACACATGCAGCGCCTCGCTCGCCGTGGCCGCGATCAGCTTGCTGTAGAAGGGGCCGTAGCGGTCCGACAGGTGAGTGTAAACCTTGAACCCGGGCTTCTGGCCGTAGTGGGCGTTGAGGTTGCTGGCGTCTCGGCCGAAGCCCGCGGCCTGGAAGAACTGGCCGTCTGACGACGAGGCCGTGCCGCTGCCGAATTTCTGCGCGAACGGCTCGCGTTGCTGCTGGTTGACCAGACGGCGTAACGCCAGCGCGTAGGTCTCCTCACGGATGTGCCAGTCGGCGGTCCAGGCAAGCCGACCGAGGCTGGCGATGCTGCATGCCTCGGCCATCCGCGTCAGGCCGAGATTAAGCCCGTCGGCGAGCAATCCCGCCATCAGGATGCGGCTGTCGGCCGCGGTCTCACCGGTGCGCAGATGGGTGAAGCAGTTCGGGAGCAACGTCCAGCCCGCCACTTCGGCCAGCAAGTCGGTGATGCGGATGCGCGGCAGCATGGCGTAGAGCCGTGCGGCCAGAGCCTCAGCCTCCGGCGGCGTCGACTTTTCGATCGGCGTGATCTTCAGCACGCTCTTGTCGATCGTGACGCCCGGCAGCAGGCCGTCTTTGGCACGGGCATCAACCACCGCCAGCCGCTCATCCAGCCGGGTGCGGCGATTTTCGATGAAGCGCTCGAAATCCACTTCGACCGCAACCCGCAGGGAGCCGGTCTGCTGTAGATCCTGCAAGGTGTCCTTGGAGATCAGTCGTTCCTCGAACGAACGGTATTGCCGGCTGCCGGCCACCCATACCTCGCCAGCGCGCAACCGGTCTCGCAGTTCCGACAGCGCGCAGAGTTCATAGTGACGTCGGTCGATGGCACCGCCTGGCAGGACGTAGGGCGCCCGGCGCTGGCGGACAAATCCCGTCGGCGCGGATTCCGGCAGGGTGGGCTTGTCCGTACGGTTCGCCTCGCGCAGCACTTCGATGGCGCGCAGGAGCGAAGCCGACGCCGGCACGCTCTCGAACGCGAATGCATCGAGGAAGGCAGGGGACCAGCGCCGGATGCCGGCGTGGTGCTCGCCCAGCCTCTGGTAAGCATCGAACGCCTCCGGCCGCACCAGGGCCTCGGCTTCGGCGACGGTGGTGCGGAACCGTTCCCAGGAGATCACGGCGGCGATTGCGTCGTAGGCGTCCTGCTTGTCCTCGTGGGCCGTGATCAGTGCGGCACCCACGCGCGCGTGGAGGCGGACTTTCTCGTTGATGGCCCGGGCATCAGCCTGGAAGGCGCGGGCCTGCCGACCCTCGGCTTTGCGGAACATAGCGCCGACCAGACGGTCGAACAGATCGATGGCGTGGTCGGTCAGGATGGTGGAGAGGTCCAGGCTGATGGCGACCAGCGTTGCATGCCGACGCTGCCGCTCGTAACCGGCGACATGCTGCACCGTGGTACTGCCAGCCTCGCGGGCGAGTTGCGCAAGGCGTGCCTGGTGGACCTGATGTCCACGATCGGGATCGATGCCGATCGCGCGAACATGTTCCAGACGCTCAATCAAGCCGAGCATGGCGGTTGGCCTGGCGGCTTCTGGCATCTGCCGCAGCCAGGTCAGCCAGCTCTGGCCGGTCTCCTCCCGACGCTGCATCAGCGCATCGAGACGGCGTCGTTGTTCAGCGGACAGCCCATCGGTCAGCCGGCGATACACTTCCCGGCGCGCCTGATGGCGGACTTCGACGCAGAGTCGTTCGAGCCTTCGGGGCTGCGGGACGATGATCCGGCGTTGCCGGCATTCCTCCATCACCAGCTCAGCCAGATGGACAAGTCGATCATTCTCGACTGCGTGCGGCAGCAACCAACTGGCCAACTCAGCAGCAGGGCGCGTGCCAAAGGGGCGGAGTCGAAGTCTGTCTTGCAGTTCCGCCGCATGACGTCGACGGTTTTGCTCGGAGGCGAGATAATCATCGATGGCTTCCGGCGGAACATCTATCTGCTCGGCGACAAACGAGACGAGAGCAGCCGGGGGTCGTTCAGTGGCGTGCAGGGGACGACCGGGGTAACGCAAGTAGCAAAGCATCAGCGCATAGCTGAGGCTGTTGTGATCGCCACGGCAGCGTCGGATCATCGTGATGTCCGCATCGGATAACGTGTAGTGGCGCACCAATTCACGTTGATCGGTTGGCGGATCGAACAGCGCGGCGAGCTGGGCTTCGGTCAATTGCTGTCGTCGTGTCACTCACGCCTCCCCGGACCTTGAGGCCGGCAGACCAACCGATCCGGTCCAGAGAGTCGATCAAGGTGCTGCGTTTGATGCCGAACGTGCACAGGCCGCGGCCTTGGTGGCACCGCCATCAAGCGCCGCGACCACCGCGGTCAGCTTCTCGGCATCGATCGCGACAGGGCGCCCACCTCGCCGGCCGCGGCGCTGGGCAGCAGCAAGGCCAGCTCTGACGCGTTCCTGGGCCAGGGAACGTTCAAACTGAGCCAGCGCGCCGAAGACATGGAACAGGAACTCGCCTTGCGGGGTGGTGGTGTCCATCTGCTCGGTCAACGAACGAAAGGCGATCCCGCGTTGCTTGAGTTCGTTCACAGTGGCCAGCAGATGCGGCAGCGATCGGCCGAGGCGGTCCAGCTTCCATACCACCAGGCAATCGCCCGGCTGGAGAAACGCCAGGGCTTTCGCGAGACCAGCGCGGTCTCCCCGGCTGCCGCTGGCATGGTCCTCGAACAGGTGGCGCTCATCCACACCAGCCGCCAGCAGCGCGTCACGCTGCTGGTCCATCACCTGCCGGTCGCCGTCGGTGGAGACGCGCATGTAACCGACTAGCATGTGCGGAAAACCCCTTTCGCTTGGTTTCCGCACAGCGGCTCATTCCGACATAGTTTGTCGTGCAGATTTGGGAGCTCGTACAAGGCACTTCGGCCGCCCTCCGACGGCCGTCGGGAATCATATGTTTGCCGACAGACCCGCCAGCATCGACCTCAACTGCCGCAAGACGCTAAGGCGACGCCCAACAATGAAC
>PLXO01000334.1:32496-33041 GCA_003151425.1 Acetobacteraceae bacterium | reverse complement strand
TCGTAGCCCGGCGCGATGTCGGTCACGAGAGGACCGAGCGTATAGAACGGCGCCTCGCCGCATTCCTTGAGCTGCTTGTCCATATTGGCCTTGATCTTGTGCATCGGCACATGGCCCGGTCCTTCGATCATGACCTGGCAGCCCTTGTCCCAAGCGACCTTAGTGAGCTCGCCAAGCGTGGTGAGTTCGGCGAACTGCGCGGCATCGTTAGCGTCGGCGTTGCAGCCGGGGCGCAGACCGTCGCCCAGCGAGAACGACACGTCGTACTTGCGCATGATGTCGCAAATGTCGCCGAAGCGTTCGTAGAGGAAGCTCTCGCGATGCTCGGTCAGGCACCATTGCGCCATCATCGAGCCGCCGCGGCTCACGATGCCGGTGACGCGCTTGGCGGTCAGCGGCACATGGGCCAGCCGCACGCCGGCATGGATGGTGAAGTAGTCGACACCCTGCTCGCACTGCTCGATCAGCGTGTCGCGATAGACTTCCCAGTTGAGCTTGGTCGGATCGCCGCCGACCTTCTCCAGCGCCTGGTAGATCGGCACCGT
>PLXO01000334.1:0-32444 GCA_003151425.1 Acetobacteraceae bacterium | reverse complement strand
TGGTTGATGTTGGCCGGGATGATGGCGCGGCCGGCCGCGACTTCGCTGCGCACGAACTCGGGCGTGATGAACTCCGGCAGAGCCGCGCCGAAGCTCTCGCCGTCGGCCAGGGTCTCTTTGGCCGTCTCAAGCATCTCTTTGCGGCCGAGGTTCTCGCGGGCGGCGACGTAGATCATCTCCTTGGTGATGATGCCGGCACGGGCAAACTCGAACTGGGTGATCGGCTTGCCGTCGAGACCGCGCAGCGGCCGCGCCGTGTTGGGAAACGGCAGCAGGGCGGACGCCTTCACATTGCCGTTGTCGATCGGCGCGATCGGCCGGCCGACATATTCCTCGACGCCGCCGCGCTCGAGCACCCAGGCGCGGCGCGTCCGGGCGAGACCCTTGCGCACGTCGATGGTGACTGACGCGTCGCTGTAGGGACCGGTCGTATCGTAGACGCGCACCGGCGCTTCGGCCGGGCTGGAGAGCGTGATCTCGCGCAAGGGCACGCGAATGTCGGGCGCGGCCTCGGGCGAGACGTAGATTTTTTGCGAAGACGGCAGCGGGCCGGTGGTGACCTTGGGGGTCGAGATGATGTTGTCCATGACGAGGATCTCCCGTGAGCAAACGACAAAAGGAGATCCGGTAGTGTCGTGCAAAGGAGATATCCGTTCCCTTCGCCGGCATGACCCGGATCAGGTTCAAAGGGTCACCGCGCTGTCTCTCGACTATCGGTATCTCAGCCCCCTGACGGGGCCCCCCTTGGACGACGCCATTCTAGACCGAAGCGCGGGGGGATAACACCCGTCCGCGACGGCACTGATCTCACGAGGTCTCACCGGGTCTCACGGAGGTCTCACCGATGTCTCACTCGAGTGAGACCAATCCGATGCCCATGCCATCGATGTTTTTGTCAATTTGGTCTCAATTCTCGCCACCCCCCTCTTGGCGATAACAGGCCGATCTCGCCCACTGCTTCATCGGGGTTCTTCAGTTTGGCTGAACCCGTGCCTCTAGCCTGCCCTACCTAACACTTCGTCAGTTGCGTTTCTCAGTCCTTTGGCGGATGGCTGCATTGGCTGCGTCGGTCCAAGTGTAGGCGCTAGGCCAGCTCAATACTCCGATTCGCGTGCTCGTCATTGCCACGCGAGACCCCGGACGCATATGAAACAGCACTACGCGTCCCGGAATTAGCCCAGGACTTGGTCGAACAACTATTCCTTCGACATCGTCCAAACGAGCCACAGCACTCCAGAACATCGAGCCGTATGCAATATGGTCGTCTGTTAGAATAAACTTGGTCGTTGAGACGACGGAAAAGGCGACGCCAAGCAGCAATCCCATTAAGCCTGATGCAATTGCCGGCGACGTGAACCGATTGCGCCCAAACAAGTATGCCAGGAGCCCCACTATGAGTGCTCCGATGCAGGCGATGACTTCTTTAAAGCTCACCATCTGCATCTCGCTGCTCCGCCCTAAACGACCTTCGCCGTCCTCATTTCGGCGATCTCCGCCGCCGAGTAGCCCGCCTCGGCCAGCACCTCGTCGGTGTGCTGGCCGAGGCTCGCCGGCGGGCGGTCGACCGAGCCGCCGCCGTGCTCCAGCCGGAAGCCCGAGCCCACGACCTTGATCGGGCCGTACGGCGTGTCGACATCCTGCAGCACGGCGCGGTGCTGCATGAGGTCGAGCTGGGCGGTCTCGGGAATGGAGAGCACGCGGCCGGCCGGCACGTCCGACTTGGCGAACCGCTCCGTCCATACCGCGGAGGTCTCTTTCTTCATCACCGCCTCGACGATCTCATGCAGGGCAGTGTTGTTGTCGATGCGCTTGGGCCAGTCGGCGAAGAGCGGATCGGCCAGCGCATCCTCGCGGCCCAGCACCTTCATCAGGCGCTGGAACTGCGGCTCGGTCATCACTGCCAGCACCATCCAGCCGTCCTTGGTCTTGTAGAGGTCGCCGGTCGGCTTGCGCGTCACCGACAGGTTGGCGCTCTGGCCGTGCACGCGGCCGGTCATCAGATGCTCGGTGAACTGCTGGGCGAGGTAGCCCATCACCGCGTCGATCATGGCGACGTCGACCAGCTGGCCCTTGCCGGTATGGGTGCGCTGGAACAGCGCCGAGGCGACACCGAACGCCGCCGTCGCGCCCGACATCACGTCGGCGCCGGCGAAACCCACGCGGGTCGGGCCGTTGTTCTCGAAGCCGGTGATCGACATCAGGCCGGACATCGCCTGGATCATGCCGTCGAACGCCGCCGTCTTGGCCTCGGGCCCGACCCGGCCGAAACCCGAGACGGCGCAGTAGATCAGCTTGGGATTGAGGACGCGCAGGGTGTCGTAGCCGATGCCCAGGCCATCCATCACGCCGGGGCGAAAGTTCTCCATCACCACGTCCGATTTGGCGACCAGCCGCTTGATCGCCTCGATCGCCTTGGGCTGCTTGAGGTCCATGGTGATCGAGCGCTTGCCGGCATTGACCGAAACCCAGGGCGCGGCCATGCCGCGCTTCTCCCAGTCGTTGGCGCGGTTGCCGTAGCGCATGTCGTCGCCGTCGCGCGACTCGACCTTGATCACGTCGGCGCCCAGCAGGGCGAGCTGGTAGGAGCCATAGGGTCCGGCCAGCACGCGCGTGAAATCGAGGATTTTCACCCCGGCAAACGGTTTGCTCATCGAGGCAACGATCCTACGCCACGCCGGCTTTCTGGCGCTGGTCGCGCGCCACCTGCTTCACCTTGTCGAACTCGGCGCGGCGCGAGGCCACCTCTTCCGGCGGCATGCGCGCGAGATTGTTGTAGTCCTGCTTCCAGTCGCCGTCGTCGGTCCAGCGCAGCGGACTTTGAACGGTCGTGCGCGGGCCGACGGCGCTTTCGAAAACTTTCAGCGCCAGGTCGAGCGTGAAGCGTTGCGTATCCGGTTCGCCCGGCTTGCCGGCCGAATTGCCGAGCGGAAAGTCGCTGAACAGGAAGCGCGGCACGCCGGCCCATTCGACGATGTCCTTGGCGGCGCCCATGACCATGGTCGGGATGCCGTTCCGCTCGAGGTACCGTGCGACCAGACTCACGGTCTGGTGACAGACGGGTCAAGTCGGCACAAGAAGTGCTGCATCGACCTGGTCCTGCCGGCAGCGCGCCAGGATCTCCGGCGCATCGGTTTCGAGCGTCACGCGCTGGCTGCGGTTGGTCGGAGCGCCATGGAAGCGCTTGGCCAGCTTGAAGCGGCCTTGGCTCGCGAACTCGCGCATCAGCGGCAGCGGGAACCAGGTATTGGGGTCCTTGGCCGTGGTGTGCTTGCGGTCGTAGCCGATGTGCGAGATGCGCGTGTCGTGATCGACCGACGTGTCGGCCGAATAGACCGTGTAGAACTTGGCGCCGGCGTTGTAGGCCGCGCCCGGACCCTGGTCGCCCTTGTCGGGTTGATAGGGCGCCGCCGTGGTGATCAAGGCGAAGGTGCTGTCCTTCAGCGGCTTTTTCAGCGGCTGGAAAGGCGCGTCGACGTAATGCGCCCAGCGATAGGGATTGTCGTAGCCCAACGCGAGGTAATAGTCGCGCGTGCGGCGCATGTAGTCGATCGGCGCGTCGTATTCCGGCGCGAAAATGTGCGAATCGGCCATGCGCCAAACTAAGCGCCGGCCGGCAAAGGGTCAAACCAGCGGAGCGAAGATCAGACCCCGAGAATTCGCAGGTCGGGACGGCCACCGCTGAGCGGCGGGCACCAGTAGTAGCCGCCGGTCACCGGCCGCGAGAACTGAAACAGAGCGTCGGCGATGCCGTCGTCGAGACCGGCCATGCGGCGCATCTGGCGCTCGAATGTGTCGAGGTGAGCCACGTAGCAGATGAATTCCAGGCCCTTGATACCGCCGTTCGCGAACGACATGGAACGACGCAGCATGAAACCGTTGGGCTCGAAGTCTTCCTGCGTCGTGCGCTTGACGTGTGCGCTTTTCGGCGCCGTCGTGATCTCCGCGTTGGAATCGAGACGACGGCCGATGGCGGCATCGCGCTTGGCCGGCGACAGGCTGTTGAAATAGTCGAGGTCGTGCACCCAGCGCTGGACCGCGACGAAGCTCGATCCGGCGAGGCCGGCGCCGGTGGAGACGATGGCTGCCTTCACCGCTTTCCGGCCCTTGGGATTTTCCGTGCCGTCCTCGTAGCCGCTGAGGTCGTGGCTGGCGTTGTGAAAGGTCGGCATCGAATCGGCGATGACGAGATCGGACTGCAACAGGGTCTTGATCTTTTGAAGGTTACCGAAGATCGCACCCTGTGTCGCTCCCGCGAGCATCATCCACATCGACTGCTGGGTCGACGGCACGCCGGCTCCCGGCGCCGACATGGCTGGGAAGGTCGCCAGGCCCGGTACCTTCTTGCCGAGGGCGCGGGCGAACGGCTCACCAACTCCGATCGTGCCCCATCGCGAGTCGAAGGCGGCGCCAAGGCGCTTCAGCGCCTTGGCGGCATCGGCGCCCGGTCCGAGGGCGAGGCTGAGAGAAAGACCGCATTCGAGCGGCTTGGCGAGGACGAAGGGCTGGGATGTCATCGCCCGCGTCCTAGCGGCGATCCGACCGGGTGACAAGACCGAGAGCGGTACGCCCGCGGGTCTCTAGGCCCTTGCGATGGAACGGCTCCTAAACCAGCGTTAATGGAGCAGCCATAGTGCGGCCCAACTTGATCGCGTTATATATAGCGCCGAAAGACAGGCAGGCGTGGGAGCGTACGGCATGGCGATCAAACGGCGCAGCGTACTGGCGGGAGGTGCCGTCCTGTGGATTGGCGCGCCGGCGATCGTGCGGGCGCAGACGTCGGCAAACACCATCGTCAGCCACGGCTTCGCGACACACGGTGACCTCAAGTATTCAGCCGACGCCAAGAACCTCGAATACGTCAATCCTGGCGCGCCCAAGGGTGGCTCCGTGCGCCTCGCCGGCCGAGGCTCGTTCGATTCTTTGAACCCATTCATACTCAAGGGCACGCCAGCCGGGGCCGTCGGTCTGATCTATGAAAGCCTGATGGTCGGAACCAACGATGAGGCGGCAACCAGCTACGGCCTCCTCGCAGAAACGATCGAATACCCCAAGGACCGCTCCTGGGTGGTCTTCACCCTGCGCCGCGAGGCGCGCTGGCATGACGGCAAGCCAGTTACCGCCGACGACGTCGTCTTCTCCTTCGACATCCTGAAGTCGAAGGGCGCACCGCAGTATGCGGCCTATTGGCAAGACGTCGCGAAGGCGGAGCGACTCGACGAGCGTGTCGTCAAATTCGTTTTCCGCGGCGGTGAAAACAACGAACTACCACTCATCATCGGCCAGCTCACGGTTCTTCCAAAGCATTGGTGGGCGACCCGAGATTTCGAGAAGACGTCGCTCGAAATACCGCTAGGCAGCGGCGCCTATCGCATCGATTCCTTTGAGGCCGGACGGTACATCGCCGCCAAGCGCGTTGAGGATCATTGGGGTCGCGACCTCTGGCTCAATCGCGGCCGCAACAATTTCGATACCATGCGCTACGATTACTATCGCGACGAAACCGTGGCATTCGAGGCGTTCAAGGCCGGCGAAATTGACTATCGCGAGGAATATACGTCGCGTAACTGGGCGGTCGGTTACGACATCCCTCCGGTGAAGTCGGGCGCGATCCAGCGAGCGACGCTAAAGCACCAGAGCACGCTGCCGATGCAGGGTCTCGGTTTCAATCTGCGCCGCGAGTTGTTCAAGGACCGTCGCGTACGCGAGGCATTCGTCCACTTGGTCGACTTCGAATGGTTCAACAAGACCCTGTCGTATGGGTTGCTGACCCGGATCAATAGCTACTTCTTCAATTCCGAGCTCGCCGCGACTGGTCTGCCGTCGAAGGAGGAGCTGGAAGTCCTTGAGCCCCTGCGCAGCCAGATCCCCGAGGAGGTCTTCGCCAAGGAATTCAAGCTGCCGGTGACCGACGCCAGCGGCAACAACCGCGAGGGTGCACGGCGTGCCATTGCGCTGCTCAAGGACGCCGGCTGGGAAATCCGCGACGGCAAGATGACCAACAAGACGACCGGTCAGCCGTTCAGCTTCGAATTGCTGCTGGGCGAGCCGAGACTCGAACGCTTCGCCTTACCGTTCAAGCAGTGGGCTGAAAAGGTCGGCATCGAGGTGCGCTTGCGCACAGTCGATCCGGCGCAGTACCGGAAGAGGATGGATGACTTCGACTTCGAGATGACGATCGAACTGTTCTCGCAGTCGTTGTCGCCGGGCAACGAGCAGCGGGAATTCTGGGGTTCCGAAGCGGCGCGCACCAAGGGAAGCCGCAACACGATCGGCATCTCCGATCCGGCGATCGACAAGCTGATCGAGCTGGTGGTCGCCGCGCCCGACCGCAACAGCCTCATCATGCGCACTCGCGCACTCGACCGGGTGCTGCTGTGGCATTACTACCTAGTGCCGCAATACTACTCGACCGAGTTCTGGATCGCCTATTGGAACAAGTTCGGCCGGCCAGAGAAGCTCGCCAAATATCAGCCCCGAGGTATTTCCTTCTGGTGGATCGATACTGAGAAGGAGAAGGTGTTGCGCAACACAGGCAGCGGCAAGCAGTGACGTATCGCCCGATGGTGATTTCCGTCTCGACGACCTGACGATCGATGCGCGCCTATATCCTGCGCCGCCTGATGCTGATGATCCCGACGCTGCTCGGCATCATGGTGATCAACTTCTTCGTCATCCAGGCGGCGCCGGGCGGACCGGTCGAACAGGCAATCGCCCAACTACAGGGTCGCGGCGATGTAACGTCTCGCTTCACTTCGGGCGGCAATGAGACCACGGCTCCCAGCCAGCAGCCGACTTCCGGCAGCGAGCAACCCAATCTTTCGCGCGGGGGGCGTGGCCTGCCGCCGGAATTGATTGAGCGCATTCGCAAGCAGTACGGTTTCGACAAGCCGATCGGCGAGCGCTTCATCCAGATGATGGGCGGCTATCTGGTATTCGACCTTGGCGAGAGCTTCTTCCGCAATGCCCGCGTGTCCGAGCTGGTGATCTCGAAGATGCCGGTGTCAGTGTCGCTCGGGCTATGGACCACGCTGCTGGTCTATCTGATTTCGATACCACTCGGGATCGGCAAGGCGGTCCGCGATGGCTCGCGGTTTGACGTCGTCAGCTCTTCGTTCGTCATCGTCGGCAACGCAATTCCCAGCTTCCTGTTTGCGCTGCTGCTGGTCGTGCTGTTTGCCGGCGGCAGCTACTGGAAGATCTTTCCCCTGCGCGGCATCGTCTCCGATGACTGGCGAATGCTGTCCTGGCCGGCGCTTGCCGCGGACTACGCCTGGCACATGTTCCTGCCCATCACTGCCATGGTGGTCAGCGGTTTTGCGACACTCACTATGCTGACGAAGAATTCTTTCCTCGAGGAGATCGGCAAGCAATATGTACTGACCGCCCGCGCTAAGGGTCTGGTGGAATGGCGCGTCCTCTACGGCCACGTCTTCCGTAACGCCATGCTGATCGTGATCGCCGGCTTTCCCGCGGCATTCATCGGCGTTCTGTTCACCGGATCGCTGCTCATCGAGGTGATCTTCTCGCTCGACGGTATGGGTCTGCTCGGTTTCGAAGCGGCGATCGGTCGAGATTATCCGGTGATGTTCGGCACATTGTGGACGCTGGGCCTGCTCGGCCTTGCCGTCGGGTTGATTGGTGACCTGATCTACATGCTCGTCGATCCGCGCATCGACTTCGAGACGCGGGGTTCCTGATGCGGCTTTCGCCCATCACGCGACGTCGCTTTCGGAATTTCTTCGCCAACCGGCGAGGCGCCTGGTCTCTTGTCGTATTCGGCACGCTGTTCGTCGTCAGCCTTTTTGCCGAGCTCATCGCTAATGATCGCCCGATTCTGGTACGTTACGACGGTGCGTTCTACGTGCCAGTGCTCAAAGCCTATCCGGAAACAACGTTTGGCGGCGAATTCGCCACGGTGACCGACTACAAGGACCCCTACGTCGCGAAGTTGATAGACGCGAAGGGCTGGATGCTATGGCCGGCGATCCCCTTCCGCTACGACACCATCGTGAAGAACCTGGATGGGCCGGCGCCGTCGCCGCCCAGCGTCCGCAACCTACTGGGGACCGACGATCAGGCGCGCGACGTGCTGGGCCGCCTCATCTACAGCTTCAGAATCTCGGTGCTGTTCGGATTTCTGCTGACCTTCTTCGGTTCGGCGATTGGCATCGCCGCCGGCGCGGCACAGGGCTATTTCGGTGGCCTGACGGACCTTCTGTTCCAGCGCTTTCTCGAGATCTGGTCGAGCATGCCGGTGCTCTATCTGCTGATCATCATGGCGAGCTTCATCGAACCCGGCTTCTGGTCCCTGCTCGGCATCATGCTGCTGTTCGGCTGGATGGGCCTCGTCGGCCTAGTCCGTGCGGAGTTCTTGCGCGGACGCAATTTCGACTATGTCCGCGCCGCTCGCGCGATGGGCGTGCTGGACGCACGCATCATGTTCCGGCACATCCTTCCCAACGCCATGACCGCGAGCCTCACCTATCTGCCTTTCATCCTTGCCGGGTCGGTCACGACATTGACGGCACTGGATTTCCTTGGCTTCGGCCTGCCGCCGGGTTCGCCCTCGCTCGGTGAATTGCTGCTGCAGGGCAAGAACAACCTGACGGCGCCGTGGCTCGCCTTTACCGGCTTCTTCGTCGTCGCCCTGATGATGACACTGCTGGTGTTCATCGGCGAAGCGGTGCGCGACGCCTTCGATCCGCGCAAGGTACCAACATGAGCGACGCCCTCCTCGAGGTCCGCGACCTGTCGGTGACGTTCGGCGCCGGCGTCAATGCCGTCCAGGCGGTGAAGGGCGCAAGCTTCGACATCAAGCGCGGCGAGACCGTGGCGCTGGTGGGGGAGTCCGGGTCGGGCAAGTCGGTGACCGCGCTCTCGGTCCTGCAGCTGCTGCCCTATCCCATGGCGAGACACCCGAGCGGCTCGATCCGCTTCCAGGGCCGCGAGATGGTCGGCGCCCCGGCGCGCGACCTGCTGGCGGTGCGCGGCAATCGCGTGTCGATGATCTTCCAGGAGCCGATGACCTCGCTCAATCCTCTGATGACGATCGGACGGCAGATCGACGAGCCGCTGATCCGCCATCTCGGCCTGAGTTCACGTGCCGCCCGCGCACGCACCCATGACCTGCTCGCGCGCGTCGGCATTCCGCGGCCGGAACAGGCGGCCACCGTCTATCCGCATCAGCTCTCCGGCGGCATGCGCCAGCGCGCGATGATCGCCATCGCCCTGTCCTGTCGCCCTTCCGTGCTGGTGGCGGACGAGCCGACCACGGCGCTGGACGTGACCATCCAGGCGCAGATCCTGGAACTGCTGGAAGAACTGCAGCGTGAGATGGGGACGGCGATCCTGCTCATCACCCATGATCTCGCGGTGATCGCCGAGACCGCGCATCGCGTCGCGGTGATGTATGCCGGGCGCATCGTCGAAACGGCGTCGGTGGCCGACCTTTTTCGCACACCGCTGCATCCGTACACGCAGGGGCTGCTGCGTTCGATTCCCCGTATCGTCCGCCATCCCGAGGCCGAGCTGCCGGAAATTCCTGGAACCGTTCCATCCCCCGGCGAACTGCCGGAGGGTTGCGCCTTCGCGCCTCGCTGCGCCCTGGCCGATCATTACTGCCACAGCACGCGGCCGATCCTGGAACCTGTCGGCGATGGCCGCGAGGTTGCCTGTTGGAAGCCGGGCCATGGCTGAGACGCTGCTGGAGGTGCGCGGTCTGCGCACGTATTTCCCCGTTCTCTCAAAGCTGTTGCGCCGTCCGGTCGGCCAGGTGCGCGCGGTGGACGGCATCGACCTTACCCTGGCCGCCGGCGAAGTGCTGGGCATCGTCGGCGAAAGCGGATCGGGCAAGACCACGGCGGGAAAATCAATCCTGCGGCTGATCGAGCCCACCGAGGGGAAAATTCTTTTCGAATCCCGCGACATCACGCATCTGTCGCAATCCGCAATGATGCCGCTGCGCCGGCGTATGCAGATCGTCTTCCAGGACCCGATGTCCTCGCTCAATCCGCGCATGACCATCGGGCGCATCCTGGCTGCGCCATTCGAAATCCATCGCGTGGCGCGCGGCGTGGAGAAGCGCGATCGCGTGGCCGACCTGCTCCGCCTCGTCGGCCTGCCCGCCGAGGCCGCCCAGCGCTATCCGCACGAATTTTCCGGTGGCCAGCGGCAGCGCGTCGGGATCGCCCGGGCACTCGCCTTGCACCCGCGTCTGCTCATCGGCGACGAGCCCGTTTCGGCCCTGGACGCTTCGATCCAGGCGCAGATCATAAATCTGCTCAAGCGCCTTCAGGGTGAGCTCGGGCTGACCTATATCCTGATCTCGCATAACCTTGGCGTGGTCAGCCATATCTGTGACCGGGTCGCCGTGATGTATCTCGGCCGGATCGTCGAATGCGGTCCGCGGGAGGCATTGTTCTTCGACCCCAAGCACCCGTACACCACCGCGCTGCTGGCCGCCGTGCCGTCGCCGGAGCCCAGGCGCGGCCGCGCCCGCACCGTGCTCGGCGGCGATATGCCCTCGCCCGCGCATCCGCCCTCCGGCTGCGCCTTCCATCCGCGCTGTCCACAGGCCATGGCGCGCTGCGTGCAGGAGGCGCCGACCATCACGATGCTGCCCGGCGGGCACAGCGTCGCCTGCCATCTGTATCCGGGGTAGGACCGGCACATGCTTCCCTATATCGGTCGCCGCCTGCTGCAATCCGTCCCGCTGCTGATCGGCGTGTCCGTCATCGGCTTCGGCCTGATGCACCTGGCCCCCGGCGGCCCGCTGGCCGTCTACACGCTCAACCCCACCATCACCAACCAGGACATCGAGCGCATTCGCGTCGTGCTCGGCCTGGATCAGCCGGTGCCGATCCAGTACATGAAATGGGCGATTGGCATGTTCACCGGCAACTGGGGCACCACGTTCTTCGGCGGGCGGCCGGTGTTGCACGTGATCCTGGAGCGAATGCCCGCGACGTTCCTGCTGATGGGCTCGGCGTTGTCGCTCGCAATCCTGATCGGCGTCACCATCGGCATCCTCGGGGCGGTGAAGCGTTATTCCGCGTTCGACATGCTCGCCACATCAGGCGCGATGGTGGCGCTGTCGTTTCCGACGTTCTGGTTCGGTCTGATGGCGATCTATTGCTTTGCCGTGCGGCTGGGCTGGTTTCCCAGCGGCGGCATGTACGAGCTCGGCGAGGAGGGCAATCTGCTCGATCTGCTCCGCCACCTGTTCCTGCCGGTGATGGTGCTCGCCCTGGTGATCACCGCCGGTTGGAGCCGCTATGCCCGTTCCTCGTTCCTCGAAGTGCTGCACCAGGACTACATGCGAACGGCCAAGGCGAAGGGTTTGCGCGCGCACGAGCGGCTGCTCCGCCACGCGGCGCCAAACGCACTGAAGCCGCTGCTGGCGCTGCTTGGTGTGGAACTGCCCGCGCTGTTCTCCGGCGCCCTGGTCACCGAAACGATCTTCGGCTGGCCCGGCATGGGCCGCCTGTTCGTCGATGCCCTGAACATGAAGGAATATCCGATCCTGATGGGCTTGATCATGTTCACCGCCCTGTTCGTCATTGCCGCCAATCTGCTGGCCGACATCGCCATCGCCCTGCTCGACCCGCGCGTGCGGCTGACATGACCGTGGGGCGTGCGGCTGACGTGACCGTGGCGCACGTGACCGTGGCGCGTGCGGGCATCCTGCGCCGCTTCTCCCGTCACCGCCTGGCTCTGTTCGGCGGCATAACGGTCGTGCTGCTCTGCCTTGCCGCGCTGTTTGCCCCGGCCATCGCGCCGCGCGATCCATTGCTGCTCGATACCTCATTGCGTTTCATTGCCCCCTTCCAGCGTTGGACGTTCCCGCTTGGCACCGATGAGCTCGGCCGCGATACGCTGTCCCGGCTGCTCTATGGCGGGCGCATCTCGCTGACGGTGGGCCTGGTCGCGATGGTCACCACGATCGTCACCGGCGCGGTGATCGGCCTGCTCGCCGGCTATCGCGGCGGCTGGACGGACACGTTGCTGATGCGATTCGTCGACACCATGCTGTGTTTCCCTCAGGTCTTCCTGTTGCTGGTGGTCGCCGCGTTCATTCCACCGACGCTGATCTCCATCTCCCTGATCATCGGCCTGACCTCATGGATGGAGGTGACCCGCATCGTGCGGGCGGAGATCCTGCACCTGAAAGAGCAGGACTTCATCCAGGCGGCCCGTGCGCTCGGCGCCGGCAGCCTGCACATCATGTTCCGCGAGCTGCTGCCCAACGTCGCCGCCCCGCTGCTGGTCGCGGCCACCCTGAAGGTCGCCGCGGCGGTGCTCATGGAGAGTTATATCAGCTATCTTGGCTATGGCGTGCAGCCGCCCTTGGCAAGCTGGGGCAACATGCTGACCAACGCGCAGGGCTACTTTGACACGCAGCCCTTTCTTGCCATCCTGCCCGGCGTGATGATCACACTGACGGTGATGGGCTTCAACTTCCTCGGCGACGGCCTGCGCGACGCGCTCGATCCGCGCCTGCGCATGGAATCCTGACTGCAACACAACGGAGGCACCGATGATTGGAACACGCGGAGCAGGCATCACCCGGCGGACCGCCATCGTCGGTGGCCTGGCGGCCCCGCTGATCATCCCCACAGGCATCCGCACCGGGCACGCCCAGGCGGTCAATCGCGACCGCATCATCCTCGGCATGACGCAGGAGCCGGTGCAGTTCAACCCGCTGCTCTGGGTCAACGCCGGCACCGAGAACATCCCCGAGGTCTGCATGTTCGACGCCTTGTGGGACGTCAACGAGAAGGGCGAGTTCATTCCCAATCTCGCGGTCAGGATTCCCACCGCCGAGAATGGCGGCATCTCGGCGGACGGCCTGGTGTGGAAGATCGAGCTGCGCCCCGACGTGAAATGGACCGACGGCGAGGCCTTCAGCGCCAGGGATGTCGAGTTCACCTACCAATCCATCATCAACCCCGGCATCGCCATCCGCAGCCGCAGCGGTTTCGATATCATCAAGACCTTCAAGGTGGTCGACGCCACCCATGTCGAAATCGAACTGAGCAAGCCGTATGTGCCGTTTGCCTGGTCCTGGCAGAACATGCACATCGTGCCGCAGCACCTGCTGTCCAAGGAAGCCAACATCAATACCTCCGGCTTCAACAGCCAGCCGATCGGCACCGGACCGTATCTATTGAAAAGCCGGGTCGCCGGCAGCCACATGATCTACGAGCGCAATCCGGACTATCATCGGGGCGCGCCGAAAGTGCGGCAGTTCATCCACAAATTCGTCCCCGACCAGCTCGTGTTGTACGGCCAGGCCAAGACCGGCGAGGTCGACTACATGGGCCTCAGCGGCGTGCCCTCCGACCGCTGGGGCGAAGCCCGCGCGCTGCCCGAGCGCGACCTGCTCACCACGCCGCAGCCCTGGGTGCAGTTCGTCTACTTCAACTGCGGCAAGCCGCAGTTTAGGGATGCCAAGGTGCGCAAGGCGCTCTACATCGCGCTGGAGATGCAGAAGTCGATCGACGATGTCTATTTCGGCACCTACAAGCGGACATTGTCGTATCTGCAACCGACGCACTGGGCCTACGACACGGCGTTGCGCGACCCGACACCTGATCCGGAACTGGCCGCCAGGATGCTCGACGAGGCGGGCTGGCGCGTCGGTGCCGACGGCGTGCGCGAAAAGGACGGGGTGAAAATGCAATTCACCATGTCCACCACCGCCGGCGTGCCGTCACGGCAGAATACCCAGGCGCTGTTTCAGCAGAACTGGAAGCGTATCGGCGTGGCGATGGAAATCCGCAACTTCCCGGCCTCGGTGGTGTGGGGCGAGTACACTACGAAAAGCCAGTACGACACCGAACTGGTGTCCTGGGAACCGACCGTCGGCATGGACCCCGACTACACCGCGCGCGCCCATTCCAAGCAGATCCCCGCAAAATACGGCGTGGGGTCCAACTACTCGCAATACGAGAACGCCGAGGTCGACGGCCTGCTCGAACTCGGCGTCACACAGACCGACCAGGCGGCCCGCAAGAAAACCTACGCGCGAATTCAGGAAATCCTCGCCGACGAAGTTCCCTTCGCGCCGCAGGCCGGAACCTATCAGGGCAACCTGAAGAAGAAACAACTGACCGGCATCAAGCCGACGGGCTACACGGTCAATTGCGCATGGAACCTGTATGAGTGGAGCTGGGCGTAATCCGAAAACTGGGCGAGCGATGAATCTGCTCGGCAAACGGAAGCTTTTATACCAGCGGCCCAAATGATCGACTCTTCGGCGATACCCACCCCGGCATGACGGGCGTGCAGCAGCAGTGGGTCAATCTTTAGGGTCGCCGGTATTACTGGGTCCTGATCGGCGCGGATCATGACCCAAGCAAGCCAACCGATTTCCGCGCCAATTCAACGTTCGCGCCTGCATCTGCGATGGGACCCAGTTGGAGGCCGATGCACCGCGAGACCGGCGGGCCGATCGGATCGGCGACGCATCAACCCGGCGTCCTATTGTCAGATCGTCATGAGCGCCGCGTTCCCGCCGGCGGCTGCCTCGTTGACCGATATCGTGCGCTCCACCACCAATCGCAGCAACGCGGCCGCATCGAGCGCCTCGATCACGGGGATCAGCTTGCCGTCGCGCCCGGCAATGTGTTGGCGCACGGCAGACGCCGCGGAAGGTGCGACGAGCACGGCGGCGCAGTCGGCCTCCTGCCAGCGCGCGACAAGTGTCATATGGCGCTGTAGCACCCCCAGCAGGGCGGTCGTCAGCGTCTGTGCCGCAGGCCCGTCGGCCGCGATCAGTGGGTTCCCCGTCGCCATCGCCATCCCGAGTCCGCGCAGCAGGTCCGCCACCTCCCCGGCGAGGCTGAGCACCGGTCCTCGCCCGGCGAAGTGCAGGGTGTTCGCCTCGCCGACCGGGCCGGGCAGGGACAGCGTGACCGGCAGCGGGGAGGCGGCCCGCAGCTCCTGAAGCCACTGCGCCAGTGCCGCGCAGTCCGACGCCTCCAGCAGGTTCCCGGCGCCGGAGGCGACCCAGGCACGCAACGCATCGAACGGACCCAGGCAGGCCTCGTCGCGCGCGCCGGACAGCGCCGGCAGCGGGCCATGGCGCAGCAGGCGGTGCAGATAGAGCGGCCCGCCGGCCTTCGGGCCCGTGCCCGATAGCCCCTCCCCGCCGAACGGCTGGACGCCCACGACGGCACCGACGATGTTGCGGTTGACATACACATTGCCGACACGCGCATGGTCCACGACGTAATCGATCGTTTCGTCGATGCGCGAATGCACGCCGAGCGTCAGCCCGTAGCCGGTCGCGTTCAACGCCTCGACCAGTGCGCCGAGCTGGTCCCGTTCGAAGGTCAGCACGTGCAGCACCGGCCCGAACACCTCGCGGCCGAGCTCGGCGACCGATCCGATCTCGATCAGGCTGGGCGGCACGAAGCTGCCGTGCGCGCAGGCCGCACCGAGTTCCGCAGCGAGGCGAATACGATGGTGCGCGAGATAGGCACGCAATCCACGCTCGGCCTCGGCGTCGATGACCGGGCCGATATCGGTCTCGATTCTGGCGGGGTCGCCCACGATCAGCTCGGCCATGGCACCTTGCAGCATGGTCAGCACGCGGTCGGCGATCTCGCGCTGCAGGCACAGCACGCGCAGGGCTGAACAGCGCTGGCCCGCGGAGTCGAAGGCGGAGGCCAGCACGTCCGTCACCACCTGCTCCGGCAGGGCCGAGGAATCCACGATCATGGCGTTCTGGCCGCCGGTCTCGGCGATCAGCGGCGTATCGCCACGCATGGCCAGGCTGCGCTGGATGGCGCGTGCGACCTCGGTGGAGCCGGTGAACAGCACGCCCCGGCAGCGTGGGTCCGCTACCAGCCCGGCGCCGATGGTGGCCCCGTCGCCGGGCAGCAGTTGCAGGACCTCGGCCGGGATGCCGGCCGCGTGCAGCAGCCGCACCGCCTGAGCGGCGATCAGCGGGGTCTGCTCAGCCGGCTTGGCGAGCACCGTATTGCCGACGACCAGGGCGGCGGAGACCTGGCCGGTGAAGATGGCGAGGGGAAAATTCCACGGGCTGATGCACACGACAGGGCCGAGCGGGGTATGCGGCTGGCCGGCCAGATCGGCGCGCGCACGGGCGGCGTAATAGCGGAGAAAGTCCACCGCCTCGCGCAGCTCGCCGATGGCGTTGGCCATGGTCTTGCCGGCTTCGCGCACGGCCAGTGGCACGAGTGTGTCGCGCGCGCCCTCGAACAGCGCCGCCGCGCGATCCAGCACGGCGGCGCGGTCAGCCACCGGCACCCGCGCCCAGCCGGCCCCGGCCGCTTCCGCGATGGCCATCGCGCCCGACACCGAACCGGGCGACGCGTCCTGCACGTGGCCCACGACATCGCGCCGATCCGCCGGGTTGCACACCTTCCGCGGTGGGCAGGCGCCGGCGTCGCCGGCGCGGACGTCCTGCGCGCGGCCGACGTCACCCGCGTGAAAGTCCTGTGTGCGGCTGGCGGCAATGGCATCCTCCAGCGCGCGGCGGGCCGGTGGCGAGGCCAGGTCGTAGCCGGCGGAATTCACCCGTTCGGTGCCGAACAGCGCCTCCGGCAGCACGACTTTCGGATGTGGCGCACCACCGTGGCGCGCGGCCTCCGCCACCGGATCGGCGGCCAGGGAGGCGACCGGCACGGCGTCGTCCACCAACTGGTGCACGAAGGAACTGTTGGCCCCGTTCTCCAGCAGCCGGCGCACGAGATAGGCCAGCAGCGTCTCGTGGCTGCCCACCGGCGCGTAGATGCGGCATGGACGATCGAGTTTTGCCCGGCCGACCACCTGCTCGTAGAGCGTCTCGCCCATGCCGTGCAGGCACTGAAACTCCCAGTCGCCAGGCCGGAAATCGGCACCGGCGAGGTGGTGGACCGCACTCACCGTCTGCGCGTTGTGGGTGGCGAATTGCGGGAACACAGCGTCGCGGGCGGCCAGCAGAAGCTTCGCGCAGGCGAGGTAGGACACATCGGTGTAGGACTTGCACGTGAACACCGGATAGCCGGCGAGCCCCTCCACCTGGGCGAGCTTGATCTCGCTGTCCCAGTAGGCGCCTTTCACCAGGCGCACCATCAGCCGCTTGCGGTGCCGCCGCGCCAGGGCGATCACGTGCGCCACCACCGCCGAGGCGCGCTTCTGGTAGGCCTGCACCACGAAGCCGAGCCCCTGCCAGTCGCCCAGCGTGGGATCGCTCGCCAGCACGTCGAGCAGATCGAGCGAAGGTTCCAGGCGGTCAGCTTCCTCGGCATCGATGTTCAGGCCGATCGCGTGCGCCCGCGCCAGCTCCACGAGGTTGCGCAGCAGCGGCAGCAGCTCGTGCGTCAGGCGGCGCGGCTGGGCGTAGGTGTAGCGCGGATGCAGCGCCGACAGTTTTATCGAGATGCCGGCGCCCGCATGCAAGCCGCGGCCGCGATTGGCCGCCCCGATGGCGCCGATCGCCTGGCGGTACTGGTCCGCGTAGTGCGCGGCATCGGCCGCCGTCATCGCCGCCTCGCCGAGCATGTCGTAGGAATAGCTGAAGCCCTTGGCCTCGAGCGGCCTGGCGTGTTCCAGCGCCTCGGCGATGGTCTGCCCGAGCACGAACTGCCGGCCGAGCAGGCGCATCGCCAGATCGAGCCCCGCGCGGATCAGCGGCTCCCCACCGCGCGCCAGCAGGCGGCCCATGGCGGCCGAGAGCCCCTGCTCGCTGCTGGTGGCGACCAGCTTTCCGGTGATCACCAGCCCCCAGCTCGCGGCGTTGACGAACAACGACCGGCCCGAACCGACATGCGCCCGCCAATCGGCGCCGCCGAGCTTGTCGCGGATCAGCCGGTCGCGGTTGGCGCGGTCGGGAATGCGCAGCAGGGCCTCGGCCAGGCACATCAGGGCCACACCCTCCTGGCTGGAGAGGGAGAATTCGCGCATCAGCGCATCCACGCCGGACGACCGCGTGCGTTCGGCGCGGAGCTGGCGCACCAGGCGCGCGGCCAGCGTCTGGACCTGGGGTGCCAGTGCCTCCGGCAGGCGTGCCGCCGCGATCAACTTCGGCACGCACACCGGTTCGGGCGTGCGATCGGCACGGATGATCGCCGCACGGGTCTCAATAAGGTTAGCGTTTGTCACGGCATCACCGGCAGGACGGAGGTCGAGGTGGCCGCGAAATACCACAGTTCAAAAGCTCCACCGCGATGCCTGCTCACCGACTGGAGCAATTTCGCGCGTTTCCCGGCATCGAAGAGACGGTCATAAAACATCCATCAGAACAGATCGCCAAATAGGCGACTAACCTCTTTGTATACTCAACTCAAAGTTGCATTTGAAACATTGCCCGTAACCGCGCCCGCCGGATCGACGCGTCACCGTGCCGTGGCCGCCTTCCGACCCCTCAACGCGCGACTTGCCACCCACCCGGGGTGGCCGGCCGTGCCGCTCCAGTGGAGGTTTCTTTGTACAAGTACGTCAAAGGCGCCCTCGGCGCGGCCCCGATCGACGGCGCATACTCGGGCGGGTCGGGCACACCGGGCGGACCAGGCGGCAGCGCGAGCTACACAAATAACGGCAACGGCGCCGATTTGTACAATAAGACCGTGGTGGTTGGCGGCAGCGCGGGCGTTGGTCGGACGTTTCGCGCAGGTGCAGGCTGCCGCCTGAGCCGACAGTACGACGTCTCGACGGATGGCGGTCACGGCCCGCACGATACCGACCGGTTCGCCGGGTCGGGACGCGTCCTGGCCGGCTGACAGAACCTGAGTGTGCCTGCGAGTGAGACGCGATGCCGGCGTTACATGCCGGGATGTCGAGCCTGCGTCGGCGACGTTAGCATCCTGCCCGTTGCTGGACGCAGACCGCTTGCGCGCGCCCGGCTCTCCTCAAAAGAAATCGCAAACCTATGATAACATGACAAACATGGTGCGAGATTCAAACTTGTCCCGCGGCCAACGAACCTTCGGGTATGTCGCCTGGCAAGAGACGGGATCAGTCCGAAGCGCAATTCCGCCAAGTTTGCCACATCGTCATTCGGTCGTGACACTATCGGGTTTCGCCGCCGGCTGGGCGCTTTACCGGGATGCGCGATTCGAGCTAGTAATACCTGCGTCCGGATGGGCCAGGCGCGCCGCGCGAGCTTACGGGCGGAAACCGCTGACGGCTGGATGACAAATGACACTCCGTGACGCGCAATCCCGGCAGGCGTGGCTGACGTGGCAGCCGGTGCGTCCGGGGCCGGCGCGGGCGAACGACACAAGCAGCAGCGATTGAGATCGCCGACGGCATGCCAGACATCAGCACGTTTTTGCCCCGCCAGCCCAGTGAGCAGAAGCTGGCGACCGAGTTCGCCGACGCGCTGCACGATCAGATCGATCCCGATTTCGACGAGGCGGCCTATCTGCGCACCTACCCTGATGTCGCCGACGCGGTGCAGCGCGGTGTGCTGAAATCGGGCCTCGCCCACTACGTGCTCGCCGGCAAGTCGGAACGGCGTCTGGAGCTGCCGCAGTATCGCCAGAACATCAGCGCGCAGCTTAGGGCCCTGGCCGAGTTCGGTGCCTCCTCCGGGCCGGCGCAGGCGCCAGCGATGAGCGTCGATGCCCTGATCGTCTCCGAGTCGGGCGCGGTCTTCATCGTCGGCTGGACCGATGATCGGCATAATCCGCTGGTCGCGATGACCTTGCGGATCGGCGACGGGGCGCGCCATTCCTGGACCGTTTTCCCGCGCCTGCGACGGCGCGACGTCGAGGTGTCGCTGCGCTTTACCGGCTGCTACCAGCACGGCTTCTGGGCCTTCGCCGGCGCCGACGACCTGACGGGTTCGCGGCATTTGGCGCGTGGGGCGCAGTGCGCGCTCGAGCTGTGCTATAGCAATGGTGCCGTCGTCGAGATGAACCGCACACTTGGTGTGGTTCCCGACACCGAGCTGCGCGATACGGCGATGCGCTACCTCGTCGCCTGCGAGTACTGGGGCAATCCAACGATCGAGGCATTCAACAGCCTCGATGACGGCGCCGGTGACGCCCTGATTGGCTTCAGCCGCTCAATCAGCCGCGGCTTCGCGTCACAGGCGCTGGTGGAGCGCTTCGGCCAGACGCAGCGCCGCCCGAAGGTGTCGATCATCGTGACGCTCTACGGCATCGGCGACTACTTCATGCTGCAGAGCGCCGCGTACGCGCAGGGACGCGACATCGCCGCCTACGAATTCGTCTACGTCGTCAACAGCCCAGAGCTGCTCGAGCAGCTCTGCCGCGAGGCCCGCATCGCGCAGATGATCTATGGCCTCGCGCAAACCCTGGTGGTGTTGCCGGGGAATGCAGGTTTCGGCACCGCCAACAATATCGCGACACGGTTCGCGCGCGGCGAGCGGCTGTTGTTCCTGAATCCCGACGTCTTCCCCTGCGATCCCGACTGGGCGCGGCGGCATCTCGATGCCCTGGCCAGTTTGCCGGAGGCGCAGACGCGGCTGTTCGGCAGCTCGCTGTTTTACGACGACGGCTCACTGATGCACGGCGGCATGTATTTCGAGGCCGATGCCGGCTTCCGCACCGGCGTCAGCGGCGCGACGCGGCGGACCATGGTCAGGGTGGAGCACTACGGCAAGGGCGCGCCGCCCTGGGCAACCCAGTACGTCGCGTCCCGCCCGGTGCCCGCCGTCACCGGTGCATTCTTGTCCATCGACCGCGCCTGGTACGAAAAGCTGGGCGGCTTCACCGACGACTACATCTTCGGCCATTACGAAGACGCCGATCTGTGCCTCAAGAGCCTGCATGCGGGCACACCGGCCTGGCTGCACGACATCCGCATGTTGCACCTCGAAGGCAAGGGCTCGCGTCGGCTGCCGCAGCACGAGGGCGGATCGCTGGTCAATCGCTGGAACTTCTCGCGCACCTGGATCCCGAAGATCGTTCCGGACATGGTCGGCCGGACGCCGCAGCACCGGCTGCTGGGCGCGAGCGCGATGACCCCGGGGGAGGCCGCTGCGGACGCCGCTCTGGACGCCCCTGGGGATGTCCTTGCGGTCGCCCCTGGGAACGCGCGCGCGGCGCGCCCTGCGATGCCGGCGAAGCCGCACGGTGCGAAACGGGCATCGTCATCGCCGCGGGCCGGTCCCGCCAGAAGCCGCACCCGGTAAGTCCGCCGTGCCGCTAAGGGTCCTGCTGATCAGCCTGTTCCATCCTGAACTGGTGCGTGGCGGGGCGCAGCAGGTGGCCTACGAACTATTCCAGGAATTGCGCGAACGCGAGGACGTCGCATGCTTCCTGCTCGCCTCGCTGGACGAGAGCTATCCGGCGCTGTTCAAGTCGGGCGCCCGCATCACCGGCTTCGATGGCCGCGCCGACGAGTACTTGTTCCTTAGCCGGAACTACGATCATTGGTGGCACAAGCTCGGCGAGCCGCTGCTGATCGAATCCTTCATCGAGTTCCTGCAGACCATTCGCCCGGATGTCGTGCATTTCCATCACTTCCTGACCTTCGGTATCGACCTGATCAGCGTCGTCCGGCGCGTATTGCCCAGCTGCCGGATCGTCTTCACCTTTCATGAATTCATGGCGATCTGCGCCGCCAACGGACACATGGTGCGACGCACCGACGGGTCGCTGTGCGATCATGCCAGCCAGGTGCGGTGCCATCAGTGCTTCCCCGATCGGCCTCCGGAAGACTTCCTGCTGCGCAAGATGTGGTTCATGCGTCATCTCGCGGGGGTCGATCGCTTCACCTGCCCCAGCCGGTTCATGATCGAGCACTACGTGACCTGGGGCCTTGCGCGGGACAGGATGTTCCATGTGGCGAACGGTCAACGGTCCTACGCCGAGGGCTCCCATACCACGATGCCGGCGCGCGCGAACGACGCGGCACCGAAGCGCCGCTTCGGATTCTTCGGTCAGCTGCACGACACCAAGGGCGTGCATATCGTGCTGCGCGCCGTGAACCTGCTGCGGGCGGATGGGGTGACAAATTTCCACGTCGAGATCAACGGCGACAACATGCGATTCGCCTCGGATGCGGTGCGCTTGGAGATCGAGGCGTTTCTGGCCGAGGAGCAGAAGCTCGCTCCGTCGGAGCGGCTGGTGACCCACAACGGATCATACAACGTCGATCAGTTGCAGCAGCGCATGGGCCGGATCGACTGGTGCATCGTGCCGTCAACGTGGTGGGAGGCGTTCGCCCTGGTCATTTCGGAAGCATGGATGTTCGGCCGGCCGGTGATCTGCTCGAATGTTGGTGCGATGGCGGAACGCGTGACGGACGAGGTGGATGGTCTGCTGTTCGAGATGGGGGACCCCGGGGCGCTCGCCGCGGTCATGCGTCGGGCGTGCACGGAGGATGGGCTTTGGCAACGACTGCATGACGCCTTGCCAACGCCGCCCTCGCGCGCGTCGATGGCCGATGGGTATCTGCGGTTGTATCGCGATGAGGTGGAACGATCTGGCTTCTCCCCCTCCCCTTGAGGGAGGGGGAGAAGTTTGCCTACCGATACGTCGATAGCATGTAGTCCACCAGCGGGTTGTCCTTGTCGGGATGCAGCAGCCCAGTGAAATGCCGGGTGCGCCGCCCGCGACTGACCTTGCGCCACGCTATCGCATCGAACGTGGCGGAAGGCTGCAGGTCGCTCCAGGTGCCGGCGAACAGATAATGCGCGAACGGATCGTTCCGGCGCTGCAGCCGCCGCCCGGCCCGGACCACGAACCACGCCGGGTCGAACAATGAGTTGGGCGACACAATCTGGCCATGCCGGTTGGCCAGGAAATGCGCCAGCGATGATGCGCCATCCGCCAGACCATATTTCGAACGATACCAGCCCGGCTCGAAATACACGATCGGCCGGCGATCATGCCTTTCGCCGACAAGCAGATAGTGCACCAGGGGATTGACCCGCAAGCGAGTCACCTCCGGATTGGTCGCCGTGTACCACCTGGTGTCGAAATACACATTCGGATTGCGTGCTTCCTTCCAGCCGAATACACAGAAGTGAAACAGCGGATCGAGCTCCGCGTCGATCACGTCATGGTTCGCCACCAGGTAGTGGTTCGCGTCGAACAGGCCGGAAGCGGCGAGAACCGCCATATCGGGGGCCGCGCTGGCGGCGAACTCCTCGGCCGCCGCGAGATGGGGCAGGAACGGATCGCTGCCGGGGGGCGCGGTCAAATCGATCGGTGCGTTGGCCACCGACCATAGCTGCGGACAGGGGGCGAACCGCCCGGCCGCCCGGTGCGCCAGGAAATGCGCCAACGGCGAGACCGCAGCGCCGAGTTGATAGACATCACGATACCACACCGGATCGAAACTCGGCCCCGGCGGCAGGCCGATTGCCTCGCCACGGTCGGCATAGTCGAGCAGCACATCGACCTCGGGCGGAATGCCGGTTCGTTGGCGGTACCAATGATCAACCAGATAGGCGTTGGCGGCGCGGCCCTCCGCGCGTCCAAACCGGACGTAGTGGTCGAGCGGGTCCTGGCCGGCGTCGGCGACGTCCCGATATCTCAGCAGATACCAGGCGGCGTCGAACAGGCCGGTTCGCGCGATCGCGTCCCGCTCGGCGACAATCCGGCGCCGATCCGTATATTCCGGCGATCGCGTGATCGCGGCGCGGACCTCATCGGGCCGCGCGCCGTGCAGCAGGGTCGCGATCCATCCCGCGCGCTCGGGTTCGGGCGGCTCGCGCGCGAGAAGCTCCCTGTAGAGCGCAAGAACCGTGGCCTCGGCCGACACCCGTTCCACAACGACCCCATTGCGCAGTCCGCTTGATGACGTCCGCGCTGTTCACGCCGCGGCCCTGCACCCCGACGCCGGACATTAGAGTATGTACACCTCTCCCGCACTACGCGGGCTTGGGCCGCGAAGGGGCGGGAGAGGTGTACGGGTTCCGCCTACTCTGCCGCCGCATCCAATGATCCGAGTGACGTATCGATTCGGATCGGCGGATCGGTGATGAAGCCGCCGGACTGGCGCTGCCACATCCGCGCATAGGGGCCGCCGCGCGCCAGCAGCGCCGTGTGCGTTCCGGTTTCCACGATGCGGCCGCGGTCCAGCACCACCAGCCGGTCCATCCGCGCGATCGTCGACAGCCGGTGCGCGATGGCGATCACCGTGCGGCCGTCCATCAGCCCGTCGAGCTGGCTCTGGATCGCCGCCTCGACCTCGGAATCCAGCGCTGAGGTCGCCTCGTCCAGCACCAGGATCGGCGCGTCCTTCAGGATCACCCGCGCCAGCGCGACCCGCTGGCGCTGCCCGCCCGACAGTTTTACGCCGCGCTCGCCGACATGGGCGTCGTAGCCGCGCCGCCCGTGCCAGTCCTCCAGCTCCAGGATGAAGTCGTGCGCCTGGGCGCGGCGGGCGGCGTCCTCGATCATCGCGTCCGTCGCATGCGGCCGGCCGTAGCGGATGTTGTCACGGATGGAACGATGCAGCAATGAGGTGTCCTGCGTCACCATGGCGATCTGCGTGCGCAGGCTCTCCTGGGTCGCCTGCGTGACATCCTGGCCGTCGATCAGGATGCGCCCGCGCGAGGGGTTGTAGAAATGCAGCAGAAGGTTCACCAGCGTCGACTTGCCGGCACCGGACGGCCCGACCAGCCCGACCCGCTCGCCCGCCGCGATCGTCAGGTCGATGCCGTGCAGCACCGCGGGCGCTCGCCGCTCTTCCGGGCGCCGTTCCGGGCGGCCATAGTCGAAATGCACGTGGTCGAAACGGATCTCGCCGCCGGCGACGCGCAGTTCGGTGGCGCCGGGCGGATCCGGCATCTGCCGCGCCACGTCGATCGAGCGCATGCCGTCCTGCACCGTGCCGATATTCTCGAACACGCTGGTGATGCTGCGCGCGACCCAGCCGGCGATGTTGGCGATCTGCCAGGCGAGCGGCAGCGCCATCGCCACCGTGCCGACCGCGATCCGTCCGGCGCTCCATTGCCAGATCGCCACGCTCGCGGTGCTCACCAGCAGCAGCGCGTTCATCAGCGTCAGGGTCATCGTGTAGCCGGTGATCATGCGCGTCTGGTCGCGGAAGGCGACGGTGTGGTCGTCAACCGCGTTGCGCACCCAGGCGTCCTCGTCGCGGGCGCGGGCGAACAGCTTGACGGTCAGGATGTTGGTGTAGCTGTCCACCACGCGGCCGGTCAGGTTGGAGCGCATTTCCGCGACGTGGCGGGAGCGGTCGCGCAGCCGGGGGACGAACCAGCGCAGCATGCCGGCGTAGCAGGCGAACCAGACCAGGATCGGCACCGCCAGCCGCCAGTCGCTGACGGCCAGCAGGGCCACGGCGCTGCTGCCGTAGACCACGATGTACCAGGCGGCATCGAAGGTCATCACCAGGCTCTCGCGCAGCGCCGGCCCGGTTTGCAGGACGCGGTTGGCGATGCGCCCGGCGAAGTCGTTCTGGAAGAAGGTCCAGCTTTGCCGCACCACGTGCCAGTGGTTCTGCCAGCGGATCATGTTCGACAGGCCGGGATTGACCACCTGGTTGATCATGACGTTCTGCCAGAGCATCGCCGCTGGCCGCGCCAGCAGCAGCACCGCGGCCATCGCGGCGAACTGCGGCCAGGCGTCGCGCCACAGCGTGCCGGGCGCGTGCGTCGAGACCAGCGACACCACGCGGCCGATGAAGGCGGGGATCGAGGCGTCCAGCACGGCGATCACCCCGCCACCGACGAACAGCGCCGCGGTCAGCCAGCGCGCCTGGCCGATGAAATGCCAGTAGAAGCGCAGCAGCCCGGCCACCGGGGGGGCGTCCGGTGCCAGGGCGGTGGGATCGAGCAGGGATTCGACGCGGCGCAGCACGCGCCAGAGGTGGACGCGCGGGGCGGTCCCGTCAATCGCGCGCCGTGACGCTTATTGTCGCGGGTCATCTGTTGCGGCGTCCCGCCTTTGTCCGGATGGCAGGTGAGGGCCGGAGGTGGCGCTCGGCGGCCCGCCCGAGCAGGGGTTGCAGAAGAGACCTGTGGCCACGCATGGCTTGCGCTGTGCGGCAAAATGCCCATTTGTATCGTGCGAATGGCCAAGGAGGCATCATGGGCACCCATCCGAGCGCCCTCGATATCGTCGGCGGCTCTGCGGTGGTCGGCGGGAACGGTGCGCCTGGCATGGACCTGGTCAGGCTGGTGCGCCGCGGATTGCCTGTTGGCGCCGCGCAGTTTGTTCTCGATAGCGGAAGCCTGACACCGGCCGAGTTGGATCGCATCGTGCTGCCGCGCAAGACGTTGGCGAACCGGCGGAAACTTGGCACTTTGACGCCGGAGCAGTCCGATCGGCTGGTCCGGGTCGCCCGCGTGCTCGCGGCAGCCGAGGAAACCTTCGGCAGCCGAGAGAAGGCCGCCACGTGGCTCCGCCGCCCAACGACCGCACTCGCCGGCGAACGCCCACTCGAACTGCTGGATACGGACGAAGGTGCCCGCGAGGTCGAGACCCTGCTTGGCCGCATCGCCCACGGGATCGCCGCGTGACCGGTTGAGCACGGAGTGCAGCGCAGGTGCTGGCCTGGCGGCTGTGCCGTGCGCCTTTTGCGGATCTCACAGGAGAGGGTGCACGCCGGTATGGCGGCCGGTGGAACGAGCCTGGCCGCCCGATCGTCTACGCCGCATCCAATGCCGCATTGGCCGTGCTCGAGGTCCGCGTGCATCTCGATCTGACGCCGGACCTGCTGCCGGATGACTATCTGCTGCTGACGATCGACCTTCACGACCTGGCGACCGAGGAAGCCGCGAACATACCGGCCGATCCGGCCGCGTTCGGCGATGCGTGGTTGCGGGAACGACGTACCCCCGTGCTGCGGGTCCCCTCGCTGATCGTGCCGGAGAGTTCCAACATTCTGGTGAACCCCGCCCATCCGGACGCCGCGCAGGCCAGTATTATCGCCAGGCGTCGGTTCGCGTTCGATCGCCGGCTGTGGCTTCCACCGTGATTTGTCCGGCGCGAGATGGCGACGAGGGCGATGGGGTTGTCATGCGGCGGTCGCTCGGACGGCGGGTGACACCACCTGAACGGGCCGTGGCCGGTCATTCGGGCCGGCTGCTTCCCTGCCTAAACACCGTCTCGCCGCCAGCGGTGGACGCCCGCGGCGGTCCCGTCAATCGCGCCCGCCGATCGCGGTCACATGCCGGTCGCGGCCGGCGCGCACGGCCGGGTGCCAGGGACGGCGGTTCGGCGCCGGCCAACAACCTGCCGCGACCACGCGTTCAGGGTGCGTTAACCTTGGGCGCGCCATAGCAGCATCGGACGGGCTCCCGTTCCCAGCCCTTCCCTGTGCACAAGGTGAGCCCATCATGCGGTCCTCGTTGAACAATATGTCCATTGGCCGCAAGGTCACCCTCGCGTTCGCCATGGTCTGCGCCGTCGTGATCGGTCTCGGGCTGTTCGCGATGCAACGCCTGAGCGACGTCAACGCCATCGCTGCCGACATACGCGACGGCGCCCTCCCGTCAACGCGGATCCTTGGTGAGCTGGCTTATCACACGATGCGCTTCCGCCAGCTCGAGGCGACGCGTGCGTTGGCCCCGGACGCCGCGGCGAAAGCCCAGGAAGCGGCCGGCATGCAACAGGTCGCCGAACAGGCCACGAAGGCGATCCAGACTGTCGAGCCCCTCGTCACCCAAGGCGAGGAAAGTCGGCTGCTCGATCAGGTCAAGCAGGGGTGGCAGGCCTATCTGGCGGCGGACGGCCAGTTCGTGGCGATGGCGGACGCCGCGGCGATCGCTTCCTACCGCGGCGACATGCGCACCCAATTCAACAAGTTTCAGGCCGCGTTGCAGGCGGTGATCGCCTTCAACACGAAGGCGGGAAAACAGGCCGCCGATGACGCAGGCGCGCTCTATGCCACGACGCAGGTCTGGATCATCGGCGCGCTGGTGCTCGCACTATTGCTGTCGGCGATGGCCGGATTAGGCCTCATCCGAGGCGTCTCTCGACCGATCACCGCGATGACCCGGGCGATGCACAGGCTTGCCGACCGCGACATGACGACCGAGGTCGTCGGCCTCGACCGCAAGGATGAGATCGGTGCCATGGCCGGCTCCGTGCAGACGTTCAAGGACAACATGATCAAGGCCGACCAGGCCGCCGCGGCGGAACAGGTCGAGCGTGCCGCGAAGGAACAGCGCGCGGCGCAGCTGGAGGCACTCGTGCGCGGCTTCGAGGCCAAGGTTGCCCAGCTCGTCGGGCTGCTCGCATCGTCCGCCACGGAAATGGAGGCGACGGCGCGGTCGATGTCGGCTACTGCCGGTCAGACCACCCACCAGGCGGAAAGTGTTTCCGCCGCGGCGGAGGAGGCGAGCGCCGGGGTGCAGACCGTGGCCGCCTCGGCCGAGGAACTCAGCTCCTCGATCGGCGAGATCACCCGCCAGGTGGCGCAGTCGGCGAAGATCACAGAGAAGGCGGTCACCGACGCACGCCGCACCGACGCGACCGTGCGCGCGCTGGCCGAGGGTGCGCAGCGGATCGGCCAGGTGGTGGAGCTGATCCGCAGCATCGCCGGGCAGACCAACCTGCTGGCGCTGAACGCGACGATCGAGGCGGCACGCGCCGGCGACGCCGGCAAGGGCTTCGCCGTGGTGGCGTCGGAGGTGAAGGGCCTGGCCGGGCAGACCGCCAAGGCGACCGAGGAGATCGCCGCCCAGATCACCCAGTTGCAGAGCGAAACCACCCAGGCGGTCGACGCCATCAAGGGCATCACCGCGGTCATCGAGGAGGTGAGCGCGATCGCCACCGCGATTGCCTCGGCGGTGGAGCAGCAGGGCGCGGCGACCAACGAGATCGCGCGCAACGTCCAGCAGACCGCTGAGAGCACGCGTCAGGTCACCAGCACCATCAGCGGCGTCAGCCAGGGTGCGGCCAGCACCGGCGCCGCGGCTGATCAGGTGCTGAGCGCGGCGGGCGAGCTGTCCCGGCAGGCCGAGTCGCTCTCTGCCGAGGTGAGCGGCTTCGTCTCCGACGTGCGCGCGGCGTAAAGGGCGGGCACGCGGCGCACCGCGCGCGCGGTGCTGCGAGCGGTGCACGGCATCGCAGCATCATTTGGTGGCGTGAGCATGGCTTGGTCGGGCAATGGGACCGTCCTACACTGTCCGCATGTCAGGCCGGGTTGCCCGATTGCTGCTGATGGGACCACTGCTGGTCGTCGCCGCGTGTGGCGACGCGCCGCCCAATCCCGCGGACACCGCCAGGCCGACCTACGCCGCCGACCTTGCCGCCTGCCAAACCGCCGGGGACAAGGAGGCGCATCGGCTGGTGATGAGCAGGGGCGGCCTCTTCCTGACCTACCCGATCTCGCTGCCGCTCGAGGAACTGCGCCAGACCCGCAAGTGCATGGCCGGGAAGGGCTACGCCGCCAGCCGGTAGCGCGCCGCGCTACGCCAGCTCCCGCACCGGGCGCACGAAGTTCGGGTCGAACACCCTGGTCGCCATCACCTGGCAACGCCGCATCAGCCGGATCTCATCGGCAGCGTGGTCCGCGATGGCGCGATGGATGGTGCCGAGGTGGTCCCACGCCAGCACGTCGTACTCCGTCCAGGTGTGTGTGTAACGAAATTGTCGCTGGAGCTGATGCGCAAACAGGTACGCCGGCATCGCCTCGCGCTCCGACAGCGCGTTGATCCGCATCGCATAGCCCGGGTCGCTGTTCTGCCGAGAGCGGTCAATCAGCGGGCAAAAATTTTCTGCACCGCAACGCCACGGGCATTGGCAATCTGTAACCGCCGTGGTCTGAGTAGTTTCCGAGCCTGCTCTCGGCGGTCGTGATGCGGTACATTGGACCGGGCGGTATAAGACTATAAGCCTCGCTGGATTCTGGTAAATTCCCACAGATTGCAGAAGAACGCCGCACGACGTCCTCTCTGTACGCAAATAATCGCTGTTGGCGTTCTCGCCGGTGGCGATGCGTTCGGCGCGGGCCATGCGAGTGACTGGGGAGAAAAAAGGCAATGCCAGACGGAAATACCGTGGTAGCACCGAGCTTGGCTGCTGCAGTGGTTACAAAAATCGGCCATTACCGCTGGACAATCTGTGCCCTGCTGTTTTTCGCTACAACCATCAACTACCTGGATCGGCAGGTTATCGGACTGCTGAAGCCAACCTTGATGGCGGATCTGCACTGGACCGAGACCGATTTTGGCGACATTGTCGCAACGTTTTCACTGTTCTACGCCTTTGGCTACGTTGGCATCGGCCGCCTCATGGACAAGGTCGGCGTCAGGCTCGGCTTGTCCTGCTCCGTTGCCGCGTGGAGCTTGTTCGCCTGCCTGCACGCGGCCATGAGCAGTGTGCTGGGCTTCAAGGTTGTCCGCGCCGGCCTGGGCATCTCCGAAGGCGGCAACTTTCCAGCGTGCATCAAGAGTGTGGCGGAATGGTTCCCGGTCAAGGAACGCGCTCTGGCCACCGGCATTTTCAACGCGGGGAGCAATGTCGGTGCAGTCGCCGCTCCGATCATTGTGCCCCTTCTCGTGCTATTCTGGAACTGGCGGGTCGCTTTCCTCGTGACCGGCGCCATCGGTTTCACCTGGATGGTTGCCTGGCTCCTGATCTACCGGAGGCCGGAAGAGCATCCGAAACTCTCGGCCGCGGAATTGGCCTATATTCGCAGCGATCCGGTGACGGACCAGGTGCGTATTCCGTGGCTCAAGCTGCTGGGCTATCGGGGAACCTGGGCCAATATCGCCGGCACGTGTCTCAGCGCGCCGGTGTGGTGGTTCTATCTCAACTGGGTTCCGGGCTTCCTCTCCAAGCAATACGGCATCAATCTCATGGAGGCCATGCTGCCGTTGGTTGTCATCTATTGCATGGCGGATATCGGCAGCGTCGGTGGCGGTTGGCTGTCATCCCACCTCATCAAGCGGGGGGTCAAGACTCTGCGGGCCCGCAAGATCGCGTTCCTGGTCTGCGGCCTTTGCGTATTGCCGGTTTTCATGGCTTCGCAGGTTGACAACGTATGGTGGGCCGTCCTGCTGATCGGTGTGGCGGCGTCGGCCCATCAGGGCTATTCGGCCAATGTCTACACCATCGTGTCAGATACCATGCCACAGAGTGCAGTCGGTTCGGTGGTCGGGATCGGAGGATTTGCCGCCTACATCGTCAGCATGTTCGTGTCGATGGGCGTAGGACGCCTGCTGGATGCGACCCACGGCAACTACCGCATCCTGTTTGCCATCGCATCGTCGCTATACTTGATAGGACTGGTCAGCATGCATTTGATCCTGCCAAAGACCGGATCAGGCAAGACGCCCGCCGGCATTGAGGTCTGACCAGGAACTGCCTGCCGATCGGGTCGGAAAGCCGTTTGCGGGCGCGGCGTCAAGCCCTGACGTCGCCATTCAGGGCCACCCGCCGTCAGATGCGCCCCGCGCATCCGTGCCGGTGCCCCACACAGCGCCTTCCGCCGGGCGCCTCCCTTCCGCGTCGCCACTGTGCCCGCCTAAATTGACCAGGCCACGCTCTACAAACCAAAGCAGGGGACGCCGCCGATGATCGAACAGACACTGGACATCTCCACCAAGGACGGCGCGATGGAAACCTTCATCTGCCATCCCGACCGCGGCGGCCCGTTCCCCGCCGTGTTCCTGCTGATGGACGCCCCCGGCATCCGCGAGGAGCTGCGCGACATGGCGCGCCGCCTCGGCACCGTCGGCTACACCGCTCTGCTACCGAACCTGTATTACCGAGCCGGTCGCGATACGATCTACGGACCGGACGTGCTGGAGAAGGGCAGCGCCGAACAGCAGCGCATGCGCGCAGTGCGCACCAAGATGACCATCCCGCCCGTCATGGACGACATCGCGTCGCTGCTGGCCTTCGTCGACGAACATGCCGCCGTCAAACGCGGCCCGGTCGGCGCACACGGCTATTGCATGAGTGGCCCCTACGCACTCGCCGCCGCGGCGCGCTACCCCGACCGCGTCGCCGCCGCCGCCTCGTTCTACGGCACCTGGCTGGTTAGCGACGCGGCGGAAAGCCCGCACCTGACCCTGGGCAAAGCCAAAGGCGAGCTCTACATCGCCTGCGCCGAGCACGATGACCTGGCGCCGCTGCCAATGGTCGACGAACTGCGCGGCCAGTTTGACCACTCGGGCAATCCGGGCGAGCTGGAAATGTATCCCGCCGTGCACCATGGCTTCGCCTTCCCGCAGCGCTGGTGCTACGACAAACCAGCCGCGGAACGACATTGGGAACGCCTCATCGCCCTATACCGGCGCCGCCTGGAGTAAACGACAGCGCTCGGCGCGCCCGCCTGAGCGAAGCAAGGTCAGGGCTCCGCCCTGAAACCCGCCAGGGGGCCTTGCCCCCTGGACCCCCACTAAAGGCAGAGCCTTTAGAATCCATCCATTTGAGTGTGGGGCACGGGAGGGGGGACTGGGCCGGGCTGGGCTGCCGCCATCACACCGGCCGATCGCCGGTGCGATGTCGGCGGCCCAGCCCGGCCCGGTCCCCCCTCCCGTGCCCCACACCCAAAAGGATGGATTCTAAAGGCTCCGCCCTTAGTGGGGGTCCAGG
>PLXO01000206.1 GCA_003151425.1 Acetobacteraceae bacterium | reverse complement strand
TTGGCGGGGATCCAAGGGGCAGCGCCCCTTGGTGGGGTCCAGGGGCGAAGCCCCTGGCCGTGCTTCGCCTCACACGAGGGGGCTGCGGCGGATTGACGGCGGCGGTGGGGCGGCGTCAGGTACGGTTGGTTGGCGAGGAGCGTTGTTTATGGCGCGGACGCATCGTATTGCGGTGGTTCCTGGTGACGGCATCGGCAAGGAGACGGTGCCGGAGGCGTTGAAGGTGATGGACGTGGTGTCGCGCCGGTTCGGCTTCGGGCTGGAGCTGGCGCATTATGACTGGTCCTGCGAGACCTATCGGCAGACCGGGGCGATGATGCCGGCGGACGGGATGGCGCTTCTGGCACAGTCGGATTCGATCCTGCTGGGCGCGGTTGGGTATCCGGGGGTGCCGGACCATATCTCGCTGTGGGGGTTGTTGATTCCGATACGGCGTGGGTTCGATCAGTATGCGAACCTGCGGCCGTGCAAGCTCCTGCCCGGGGTGCGCACGCCGCTGGCCGGGCGGAGTGAGGCGGATATCGACTTCTATGTGGTGCGGGAGAACACCGAGGGCGAGTATTCCTCGGTCGGCGGGCGGATGTTCGAGGGGACGGACCGTGAGTTCGTTTCGCAGCAGAGTGTGTTCACCCGCAAGGGAACCGATCGGATCCTGAAATTCGCGTTCGAGCTGGCGCGGTCGCGGCCGAAGAAGCATTTGACCTCGGCGACCAAGTCGAACGGGATCACGTTCACCATGCCGTATTGGGATGAGCGGTTCGCCGAGATGGGCAAGGCGTATCCCGACATCCGCACCGACCAGTTTCACATCGACATCCTGTGCGCGCATTTCGTGCAGCATCCGGATTGGTTCGATGTCGTTGTCGGATCGAACCTGTTCGGCGACATCCTGAGCGACTTGGGGCCGGCGGTGGCGGGCTCGATCGGCATCGCTGCCTCGGCCAATATCAACCCGGAACGAACTTATCCGTCGATGTTCGAACCCGTGCATGGTTCGGCGCCGGATATTGCGGGCAAGCACATCTGCAACCCGATCGGGCAGATCTGGTCGGCGGCGCTGATGCTGGAACATCTGGGCGAGGCGGCGGCGGCCCAGGCGATCGTCGATGCGATCGAGACGCTGCTGCGCGAGAGCGGGCCGAAGACGCGCGACATGGGCGGCCAGGCCGGGACCGCGGATGTCGGGACGGCGATCGCGCAGCTCGTGGCGGGGTAGGGAAGGGGCGTCGGTTGCGGCGGCTCGGCGGTGTGCTACATTGTTAGTGCAATCGGAGTAGGACGCCAGCGTGGCCGAAACCACCTTCACGTTCCGGGTCGATTAGGATCTGAAGACCTCGTTCACCAATGTGGCCAAGGCGCACGATCGCCCGGGGTCGCAGCTCCTGCGCGATTTCATGCGCGACTACGTGGCGAAGGCGGAACACGACGTCTGGTTCCGCGCCGAGGTCGAGCAGGGCTTGCGCGAGCTCGAGGATCCGAACGTCGAGCTCATTCCGCATGAGCAGGTGGTCGCGGAATGGAAAGTGAAGAAGGCTGAGCTTCTCGTCCGGATCGCGGCGCGAAAGAAGCAGTGAAACTCGTTCGACGCTGACCCGCGCAATGGAGGCCGCGTTGCCTGCACAGCTTCTCGACGATCCGGTGCTGCGGCGGTTCCGCACGGCGCTGGACGTTGCGTTTGGCGACCGGATCGAGCGCGTCGTGCTGTTCGGATCACGGGCGCGCGGCGAGGCGACCGAGGAGTCCGACTACGACGTCGCGGTGTTCCTGCGCGGCTTCACCGATCGCTGGCCTGAGGTCGACCGGCTGGTGGAGATCGAAACCGACCTGATGTACGACGTCGGAGCCTTCGTGCATGCGATGCCGTTCCGCGCTGGGGCGTGGCAGGAGCGGTCGCCGCTCATGGGCGCGATTCGGCGGGAAGGGGTCGATTTGTGACACCGGAGGCCGAGCGGTTCATGGCGAAGGCGCGGCAGACGCTCGAGCATGGCGAGGCCATTCTGGGCATTGGGTTGGGCGAGGAGGCGGCGCGCACCGCCTAACTCGCTGCCTTTCATGCGGCACAGGCGTTGATCTACGAACGGTCGGGACGCGAGGCGAAGACGCATCGCGGCGTGCACCGCCAATTCGCCTTGTTGTCGAAGGATGAGGCGAGCCTGCCTGCCGACCTGCGGCGGTTCCTCGCGCAGGCTTATGACCTGAAGGCGGTGGCGGACTCTGCGACCGGGCCGGAAGCAGTCGTGCCGTTGGATCGTGCGGCAGCGGCCATCGAGACGGCACGCCGGTTCCTCGCTGCTGTCGAGCAGTTGGTTGTCACGCAGCGCGGCGCAGGGTGAAGCGGCGCGCGGCGCGGTGCCTGATCAGCGCGCGACGCGCGTTGCGGGATCGCCGGCGGTGCCGACATGGCGGCAAGGGTGCGCCAGTGGCCGCGCATCGTGTCGGCGATGCGCAGAAGCTCGACGGGATCGAGGGCGCGCCATTCCACCGTTTGCGGAATGCCCTCACGCAGGAAGTAGTCGGTAAAGAGATTTCCCCCGATGGCGGGTGGATCGGTCGCGTTCATCCAGGCAGAGTGGCGGATATCAAGTATATGTGCCAGGCCCGCTGGTTCGCCACGGTCATGCTTGCCATGGCGGCCTGTGCCAAAGCCGACCAAGGACGTGTGGCATGGGGGGCGGAAACCGGGGTCGCTTGTGTCGACACGGCAGTCGCGTAGCGTATGGCGAGGTGAGGGGGAGGCGACGCATGCTGTTCCGTATCCTGAAGATGCAGGTCCGGCGCGACCGGATCGCCGAGTGGCTGGCATTCACGCGCGATGTCGGCTTTCCTGGCATGCTGCATCAGCCCGGTTGCCAGGCCATCTGGCGCCTGCGCGGGCAGGGCGGCGAGACCGATTTCCATGTCATGACGCAGTGGGCGAGTGCGGCGGACCTGGAACGTTTCAACGCCAGCGACGCCAAGCGGGATCTGGGCGCGGCGGCGGCCGGGCTGACGATCCCGCCTGCCACCGAGACGCTGTTCGATGTCGTCGATGAGCCAGCGAGTTAGGGCAGATCCAGGCCGGAACAACAAGGTCCAGTCACCGCTTCCCGCCCCGCGCGCGCGCCGTGCGACCCAACTCGTTGCGAGGTGGATCACGGTTGATCGTACCGCTGATCGTGACGCTTGCGGCGGCTGCGGCGGTCCCGTAATCTACCCCAATAGATGCGAGTGATTCGTAACAGGGAGTCCGCGCCGATGGGTTACGAAGTCAGCCAGATCGCCCGGCGCTGCGAGCGCGCGGTGGTGACGGCGTATCGTGACCTGCGGCAGGTCGGCAGCGACGACATGGCAGCGTTCCAGGCCTGCACAACGCTTTATCGCATCCACCACCCGGAGGCCTCGTTGAACGAGGCACGCCGGCTGGTCGCGGAGTGGATCGACCACCATGTGGTGCAAGGCGCGCGCGGCCCGACCGCCGGGTGTGATTGCGACTAGCCGGCGCGGCGTAGCCAGACCGCCATGGTGCCTGGGCCGCGATGGGCCCAGAGCGGATACGGGATGGCGCGGACGCTGACCAGGTCCTGCGCCGGCGGCTGATCGGAATAGAGCGCGGCATGCCCATTTGGTGCCCGGGTGATCCACCCCGGCAGCTCGAGAATACCAGTGCCGCCCAGTAATTCCGGCTCGAAGCCGACTGAGATGGATGCGGCGGCGTCCAGCGCAACACGCTCGACATCGACACCGGCATCGCTCTCCTCGATGCAGTAGATGAACGGGCCGCGCTGCACGGCGACGCGGCCAAGATCGAACACTAACTCGGGCCGCGCCGACAACAAGCGGGGTGGCATTGCCAGCGACAGCATGACGCGATCCCCCGCTGCCCATTCGCGATCGATACGGATGTAGCCACGATCGAGCGACGGTGCTGCGACCAGCACGGCGTTGACCGACACCGTGAATGCGGGGCTCCACTCCGGCACGCGAAGCCGCAGCGTGAAACGCGACGGTGTGGGTGGGTCGATCGTCAGAGTGATGTCGCCGTCCCAGGGGAAGCGCGTCTGCTGGTGCAGCGCGATGTGGCGTTCGCCGAGCCGCGCGCGGCAATGGCTCTGTCCATAGAGGTGGATCGAAAGCTCGTCCGGCCCCGTCGAGCAGACATACTGCCCGAGCGATCCCAGCAGCCGCGCGATATTGGCCGGGCAGCACGGACAGAGATGCCAGACCCAGCGCTCCACGCCACCGCGGCTGGCGAGCGGATTTTCGTAGAAGAAACGATCGCCATGCAGTGAGATCCCGCTTACCGCGCCGTTGTACAGCGCACGTTCCATGACATCGGCGTATCGAGATTCCCCGGTCATCAGCAGCATGCGATGCGCCCAGAATACCAGCCCGACCGCGGCG
This sequence comes from Acetobacteraceae bacterium, assembly GCA_003151425.1. GTDB lineage: Bacteria > Pseudomonadota > Alphaproteobacteria > Acetobacterales > Acetobacteraceae > Palsa-883. The sequence goes on along the minus strand of PLXO01000206.1, from coordinate 58,273 downwards.
CAGGTCTCGGCATAGGCGGTGTCGTTCGGCAGGTCGTAGTCGCGCGTGAAGCCCTCATTCGTCCAGGACGGCCCAAGCCCGCCCGTCACATACAGGCGTTTGCCGGTAAGGTCCTGCCAGAGCCGTTCGCAGGCCGCGCGCAGGTCCGCATCCGCGTCCTCGGCCGCCAGGTCCGCCATCGCGGTGTAGAGATACATCGCCCGCACGGCGTGGCCGGTCACCTTGTTCTGCGCGCGGACCGGCAGGCGTGACTGGTTGTAGTCGTACGTGTGGTGATACCAGTTCGCAGGATCGTCGCCGCGCGCATGCGCCTCGGCATCGAAATAATGCGGCTGGCGGCCACGCTCGTCGATGAAATAGCGCGCCAGATCCAGGTAGCGCCGCTCATTGGTGAAGCGATACAGTTTGACCAGCGCGAGCTCGGCCTCCTCATGCCCGCAATAGCCGCGCTTCATGCCGGGGTCGTCGCCGAAGGTTCGGCCGATCAGATCGGCGTAGCGCCGCATCACCGCCAGCAGTCGTGTCTTGCCGGTCGCTGCGGCGTAGGCAACGGCGCCCTCGATCAGATGGCCCGCGCAATACAGTTCGTGCCAGTCGCGCAGGTTGCTCCACTTCTTGTCCGGCACGCGGCGCTGGAAATAGCTGTTGAAATAGCCGTCCGGCTCCTGCGCCGCCTCGATGCGTGTGACAAGGTCGTCGATCAGCGCTTCCAGTGCTGCATCGCGCTGCGTCGCCAGCGTATACGCGGCGGCCTCGATCCATTTGCCGATGTCGGAGTCCCAGTACATCACCGGCGTGGCCGGCTTGGTGCCGAGCGGCGTGACCTGGAATTCGATCGGCAGCCCGTCGGCCGGCGCGTGCACGTCCAGCGCGGCGATCATTCCGGCCTTCGCGCATTGTTCGTAAAGGAACGGAATGGTCGTCGTGCGCAGTGCCGCCTGGCGCGGTGCCCAGAACCCATCGTCGAACGTCACCGCGGTGAATGGCACCGCCTGGGTTGCCGTCATCGTGTCCCCGCTTTCACCATCATTCGGTCACCGCTTGCATTGTCATTCCAGGAAAATCGGGCGAAGCAATGGGCCCACCCGGAACTTGCTGTCCTTGGATGTTGCTGTCCCGGACGTTGCTGTCATTGTGAGCGCAGCGAAGCAATCCCCTGGCGGTTGCGCACCCTTGCGGGGATTGCCGCGTCGCTTTACTCCTCGCAATGACAGTGAACCGGCTGATCGTCCGCCTTCCCTACGTTCATCCTATTGCCCTGACTGTTATTCTGTCCCCGCTTGCATTGTCATTCCGCCCCAGACAGCATCGTCATTCCGCATACGTTTGCATCGTCATTTCAGCGCACCCGCCGTCAACCCCGCCACGATCCGTCGTTGCAGCGCCAGGAACAGCACCAGGATCGGCAGCACGAACACCGAGGAGAACGCCATCACCCGATGCCAGTCGGCGTATTCCGCGCCGACGAAGCTATAGATGCCAACGGTCGCCGGCTGCATCTCGTCCCGCGTCAACAACGTCAGCGGGTAGACGAACTCGCCATAGGCCTGCACGAAACTCAGCGCGCCAACGACGATCAGCGGAATCCGCATCAGCGGCAGGACGATGCGGCGGAAGGTCTGCAGCGGCGTGCAGCCGTCGACCCGCGAGGCCTCCTCCAGCTCGATCGGCACCTGGCGGAACATCGGCCGCAGAATCACCAGCGCGAACGCCAGGGTTTTCGAGGTCGTCGCCAGAATCACCGCGGCAAAGGTGTTCAGCAGGCCGAGCGCCTTGAAGATGATGAACATCGGCGTGGCGAGCAGCGCCTCGGGAAACACTTGCAGCAGCAGAACGGTGAACAGCGCGAGGTCGGCGATGCGGCTGTTCAGCCGGCTCAGCGCGTAGCCGCCCATCGACCCCATCGTCAGCGTCAGCAGCGTCACCGGGACGGCGATTGCCAGGCTGTTGCGCAGGTAGCGCAGCACGTCGTCGCGCTGGAACACATAGATGAAGGCGGCGAGCGTCGGTGCGCGCGGGATGATGGTGGGCGGGCTGGCGAAGATCTCCGCCGAGTTCTTCAGGCCCGAGGTGAACATCCAGTAGATCGGAAACAGATAGAGCGCGACGCCGATGACGCCAAGCACCGTCAGCCCCCAGCCACGGCGGCGCAGCGCGCGGATCACGCCTGCGTCTCCTGGCGCAGCGTTTGGATGTAGAGCAGGGCGACACCGACGACGATCACCACGGCGAAGCTGCCGATCGCCGCGCCCAGGCCGAACTGGAAGCGCTGGAACGAGGCCTGGTAGGAGAACAGCGGCAGCACGTTGCTGGCGTCGAGTGGCCCGCCCTCGGTCATCGCGAAGATCAGGTCGAAGGCGCGCATCGTGTAGATCGTCACCAGGCAGGCGACGGCGAACAGCGCGGGCCGCAGCGCCGGCAGCGTGATGTAGCGGAAGCGCTGCACCGGCCCGGCGCCATCGAGCGCGGCCGCCTCGTACGGTTCCAGTGGGATGCCGGTCAGCGCCGCCGAAATCAGGATCATGCTGAACGGCATGCCGAGCCAGATATTCGCGATGGTGATGGAGGTCAGCGAGACCGATGGATCGGACAACCAATGAACCGGCGTAGAAATGAGATGCGTCGAGATCAGCACAAAGTTAACCACGCCGTATTGCGTGGCGAACAGCCACTTCCACAGCGCGCCCACCACCAGCGCGGGCAGCAGCCAGGCGGCGAGCAGCAGTCCGCGCAGCGGGTGAACGCCGGGGAACCGTTGCGCGAAGAACAGCGCGACCGCGAGTCCGATGCCGACCTGGGCGAGAACATTGGCGCCGACGAAGATCAATGAGTTGCCCAGCACGTGGCGGAAATCCGGATCGGCCAGCACCGTGCGGTAGTTGTCGAGCCCGACGAACGGACGATCGAACCTGGCGATGTTGCCGAGGTTCACGTCTTGAACGCTCATGACGATGTTGTAGGCGATCGGAAACGCCACCAGCGCGAGAAGATAGGCCAGCGGCACGGCAAGAAACACGTACAGCAGCGACCGTGACCCCCGCATTAATACTCCCCCTCCCNNCCCTCAAGGGGAGGGGGAGAAGTGTGCTGAAATGAGAATCGCTGGTCATCTTCCCAATCGCCTGCCCCGCCCCGGCCTACAACGGCGTCTTGGCCAGGATTGGCTGGATCTTCTTCGCCGCATCGGCCAGCGCCTCGGCCGCCGGACGCTTGCCGGTGATCGCCTCCTGTTCCGCCGTCTGCATGGCACGCGACAGTTCGGGCCATTGCGGATGTGGCCCGCGGGCGCGTGCGGTGGCCAACTGCTCGTGGTACATCGCGTAGGCCTGCGGCCATTGCGGATCCGCCACCACCACGTCGGTGCGCGGCGGCAGACGCCCGGTCTTCCAGCCCTCGCTGACGATCTTCGGATCCGCCATGAACTCGATGAACTTGAAGGCGCCGTCAGGGTCGGCGGCGGCGTTCGGAATCACCCAGTCATAGCCGCCGAGGGAGGAGGCGCGGATGTTCACGCCGTCCTTCATGGGCAGCAGCGCCTGGCGCCACTCGAACTTCGCCTCCTTCTGCAGCCGCGGCAGCTCCCACGGTCCGCACGGCACCATCGCGGTGTTGCCGGCCATGAAGGTGTTGGTCACTTCGTATTGGCGCTCGTTGATCACGTCGAGCGAGGCCGCGCCGCTCTTCACGAAATCGACCAGAATCTGCAACGACGACGCGGCCTCCGGCGAATTCAGGTGGTCGATCGAGCCGCCGGCCTGATACAGGAAGGGCAGCCACTGGAACACGCCTTCCTCGGCCTGCATCGCGCTGAAGCCGAAGCCGTAGACGTGCTTCGCCGGGTCCGTCAGTTTCGCCGCGTCGGTCACCAGCTCCGACCATGTCTGCGGCGGCTTGTCCGGGTCGAGGCCCTTGGCGCGGAACATGTCGGCGTTGTAGCAGAGCACCAGCGTGTTGGCGTCGCGCGGGATCGCATAGGTGTGACCCTTCCATTGTCCCGACGCCCAGGGGCCCTTGAAATAGACCTCGGGCTTGATCGTGCCTGACTGCTTGATGCGATCGGTCAGGTCCAGTAGCGATCCCTGTGCGGCGAAGCTGGCAACGAACGGGTTGTCCAGCGTGACCAGATCGGGCACCGACCCGGTCGCGATTGCCTTGATCAGCTCGGTAACGAACTGATTGGCCGGCACCAGCCTGGCGTCGATCCGGTAGGCGGTCTGCGTCTCGTTGAACGCCTTGATACCGCCGTAGATCATATCGGTTTCGAGATTGAACACGTGCCACAGGCTGACGGTTTTCGGTTGTGCCGCAACCGGACCGGCCGCGAACAGCAACAGGCCAGCAAGGGCGAGCATCGCTCGACGCACCATGGAATCCCCTCCCGCGATATCGGACCACTGACCGCGCGCCACCGCGCGGTCGAGGCCATGCCGCAATGAAGCATCTTTGCCGGCAAGGTGCCAGCGGCGCCGGTAGCGCGTCTGACGCACTACCCCGCGCCGGCGGTGACGTCGATGACCGGTCCGCTGTCCTCGCCGCGGGCCCAGGCCACGGACGCGCGGGCCAGTGCGTCGATCGTATCGATCAGCGTCACGCCGAGCGCCTGCCAGGGACCGGCTTGGATGCCGAGCGGGATCTCCGTGCAGCCCAGCACCACCGCCCGTGCGCCGCGCTGCGCCAGGCTGCCAACCACCTCGGCCAGCGACGTATAGGCTTCGGCGACATGGTTCGCCTTCACCGAAGCGATTGCCGGGCTGACCAGGCGTTGCATCTCGCCCTCGCTCGGGATCAGGCAATCCCAACCCAGCCGTCCGAGGCGCTCCTGATAAAGCCGCATGTCCAGCGTCGCCGCGGTCCCCATGACGCCGATCAACCCGGGCGGGATCGCCGCACGGCGAAGGTCCGCGGCCGCGGCGTCGACGATGTGGAGGATCGGACAGCCGGCGGCCGCAACCATCTCATCGTACCAGCCGTGCGCCGTGTTGCACGGGATGGCGATCGCGCCGCAGCCGGCCTGACGCAGTCCTGCGATGCCACGCAGCAGCCAGGGGAGGGGATCGTCGCCGCCGGCGAGTTTTGCCTGTGTGCGGTTCGGCACCCGAGGGTCCGACCACAGCACGGCGGGGATGTGGTCCTGGTCGCGCTCGGCCGGCGTCAGCAGCGTCAGGCGCGCCATGAACTGCGCGCTGGCCAGCGGCCCCATGCCGCCCAGTACGCCCAGCATTCTCTCGCCCCGCTTGTCCATCGCGCTATCCTGACCGAAGTGGTCGGCGCAGTGTGGCGCAGGATGCGACGACGGCAAAACCGGCCAAAGGACATCCGGACAGGGACATCCGGCCATGGCAAGTCGGGCGGAGAAAGTCGGGGAGGGCAGCGGGCAGAAACAATCGCCCAGGAAGCCGGGCAGGGGACATACGGCCAGGGGGCATACGGGCAGGGATCCAGCGAGATGCGGCGCGCAATTGATCTACAGGGCCATCGCGGGGCTCGTGGACTGTTTCCGGAGAACACGCTGGCGGGATTTTCAGCGGCGCTGGCGATCGGGGTCGACAGTTTCGAACTTGATGTTGCCGTGACCGCGGACGGCGTGCCGGTTGTCAGCCACGATCCCGCGCTCAATCCGGACCTCGCGCGCGGGCCTGGCGGCGACTGGCTGGCAGCGCGCGGGCCGTTGATCCGCACGCTGCGTCTGGCCGAGCTTGCGGCCTATGATGTCGGGCGGCTCCGGCCGGGGTCGGCCTATGCCGCGCAGTTCCCCGACCAGGCACCACGCGACGGCGCCCGCATCCCCACCTTGGCCGAGGTGCTCACAGTCGATCCGGCGGCGCGGTTCAACCTTGAGCTGAAGACGTATCCGGCACATCCTGACTGGACGGTGGATGCAACGGCGATGGCCGAGGCGGTGGTCGCCGTCGCCGAGCAAACCGGCACGATCGGGCGCATCACCGTGGAATCGTTCGACTGGCGCGGGCCACGGCAGGTTCGCCGCCTTCGCCCTGAGCTCCCTCTGGCCTGGCTGACCAGCCCGGACAGCGTCGCCGAGGCGGCTGTGTGGTGGGGTGGGCCAATACCTGCGGACTATGGCGGCTCGGTGCCGCGGGTGGTGGCCGCGGAAGGCGGGCCGATCTGGGCGCCGCACCACGCCGACCTTACCGCCGCATTAATCGAGGAGGCGCACACGCTCGGGCTTGGCGTGCTCGCCTGGACGGTCAACGACGTCGAAGCCATTCGGCGCCTGCTGCGCGCCGGGATCGACGGGCTGATCACCGATCGTCCCGACATTGCCCGGAAGGTGCTGGCGGAGGAGAGGTTCCCACTGGCGTCCGGACGGTAGCGCGTCTCCGGGGCGATTGGTCTCGGCCCGGTCGCCGACCTGTGTTGCGGGGACATCATGGCGCACGCGTGGCGGTGCGCTGCACCCTCACCGGTGCGCAACACGCTCGCCGGTGTGCTATGCGACCACCGGTGGCCCGAGAAAGTTCGCCGATGCGGTCGCGCGCGCCAGCAACGCCTGCAACGCCGGGTTCTTTTCGCTTTCCCATGCCATCAGCGTTTCCATCGGCGCGTAATACTCGTGCGCGTGCGGGAGCTGATGCTTCATGAAGCCGCTGTAGTTCTTGTCGGTCAGCGCGAAGAGCACGCGAATGTCGCGCACCGGCAGCACGAACGGCAGCACCGGCTCAAGTCGCAGCAGGCCGGTGGCGCGCCAGCGCGGCGTTGGTTCGCTCGCCATCACCGGGGCGAGCAGCCAGGGGATCGGGCAGACCGCGAGCAGCGAGTGGGTGCTGGGCGCAAAGCGCGAGCGCTTGTCGAGCAGGTTGGCGAGCGTGAGACAGGCCTCGACGGCGAAGATATCCACAAAGGGCTCGTCCGGGGTGCCGCCGAAATTCAGCCACAACCCGTCCGGCAGGGTGCGCAACCGATCGCTGCCAGGCAGCTTCAGGAACGGGTGGCAGGAGTTTTGATCGTAGGTTGGCCGGCCGCGCAGCCAAGTGTCCTGGTGATTCGGGCGTGGCATCAGGCCTGGCGGATGTTGCGGCCAGTCCCGCAGGCGCGCTTTGACCAAGGCGTCGAGCGACCGCTTCATGCGCATTACAACTTCTCGCTGATGTTAATGTAGAAATACAACCTACAGATGTATTCTCCTTCACCAACCCTCTCATCCGAAAGTATTTTGTAGATGGAAGTGCTTAATTCCGCCGGCTCGCCCTCGGCCACCGGCCGTCGCCGTCCGACCCGGTGTTGACTTGGCACACGTGAGTGGCTAGTTCAGGCGTCATTCTTTTGTTATTATCAATACTATATGTAAGCCTTTTGAGTCGCTTGGCGGGGCCGGCTGAGCCATCTTATCAACAGCCTGTGGATAACGATATCCACAAGGCTGTCGCAGCACGTAATTTCAGTGTGTGAAATTCTGGACGCGCCAAGAGCCCTGAGATACAACTTATGCGGGTGTTTCGGTGTGCGATCCGTCTGCGGCACGCGCGGTGCCCGCCAGCCCGCCACGACGCCGGTTCCGTCCCGGCTCGGCCCGTCCCAGGGAGGTCGAGGACCTGTTGCCGGCGCACGATGCCCCCCTCGCCAGCGCCGAGACCGGCCCATGCGGACCCAAACAAGCCATGCCGGACCGGCGATCGGTCCGGATCAGGTAAACGGCGCCGGTGTTGGCGGCACCGGTGTCGGCGGCGCGCTCAGCCGCGCGTGGAGATCGGCACGTAGTCGCGCTGCGGCGCGCCGGTGTAGATCTGCCGCGGCCGGCCGATACGCTGCTCCGGATCGGCGATCATCTCCTGCCACTGGCTGATCCAGCCGACGGTGCGCGACACCGCGAACAGCGCCGTGAACATGCTGGTCGGGAACCCCATCGCCTTCAGGATGATGCCGGAATAGAAATCGACGTTCGGATACAGCTTGCGATCAACGAAATACTTGTCGTTGAGCGCGATCTTCTCGAGCTCCATCGCCAGGTCGAGCAGCGGGTCGTCCTTGATACCCAGCTCGCTCAGCACCTCGTGGCACGCCTTCTGGATGATCTTCGCCCGCGGGTCGTAGTTCTTGTAAACGCGGTGGCCGAAGCCCATCAGCTTGGTGTGGCTGCCCTTGTCCTTCACCTCCGACAGGAAGCCGGTGATGTTCTTCACGTGGCCGATCTCGGCGAGCATCTTCAGCACCGCCTCGTTCGCCCCGCCATGCGCCGGGCCCCACAGACTGGCGATGCCGGCGGCGATGCAGGCGAACGGATTGGCCCCGGTTGAGCCGGCCAGGCGAACCGTGCTGGTGGAGGCGTTCTGCTCATGGTCCGCGTGCAGGATCATGATCAGGTCCATCGCGCGCGCCAGGATCGGATTGACCTTGTACGGCTCCGCCGGCACGGCGTGGAACATATAGAGGAAGTTCTCCGCGTAGCCGAGATCGTTTTGCGGATACATGAACGGCTGCCCGCAATTGTACTTGTAGGCCCAGGCCGCGATGGTCGGGATCTTCGCGATCAGCCGGAACGCGCTGATCGTGCGACTGGCCGGATCATGGATGTCGAGGCTGTCGTGATAGAAGGCCGACAGTGCGCCAACCACGCCACACATCACCGCCATGGGATGAGCATCACGCCGGAAGCCGTTGAAAAATTCGCGAATTTGCTCATGCAGCATGGTGTGCCGCATGACGCCCAGCTCGAAGTCCTTGAACTGCGTCGCGGTCGGCAGCGCGCCTTCCATCAGCAGGTAGCAGACCTCGAGAAAGGTCGACTTTTCCGCGAGCTGCTCGATAGGGTAGCCGCGATACAGCAGGATGCCTTCGTCGCCATCGATATAAGTGATCTTGCTCTCGCAGGCAGCCGTGCCGCCATACCCGGGGTCGTAGGTGAACACCCCGAGATCCCCATAGAGCTTGCGGATGTCGAATACCGGTGTGCCCACCGTCGCCTCAATGAGCGGGATCGACACGGATTTGTTGGATCCGTCGAGGGTGATGGTGACCGACCGCTTTGCCGAGCCGCTCATGCGAGTGTCCTTGGTTGCCTGGGCGGACCGCGCCGCCGCGTCGCCGATCAACCCCACCACGTGCGGTACGCCGCCATCGTCGCGGGATCGAGCTTTCGGGCAAACCTATGGCGCCCGGCCCCGCCGTGCAACCTTCGCGCATGCAGCAATCAGGGCAATCGCTTGGACGAAGCAAGGTCGGGGCTTCGCCCCGGACCCCACCAAGGGGCGCTGCCCCTTGGCGGGTTTCAGGGCGGAGGCCTGACCTTGCTTCGTTCAGGCGATTGCCCTGATTTCTGCGTGCCCGTCGGCTTGACTTTCGGCCGTTTCCCTTGGATATGCCGCGCGTGCGCGCAATGAGCCGAACCCGCCGTCGTGCTGCGGGCCGCACTGCGCCAGATCCGGATCGGACCATGTTTTGACCGAGACCACGACCGCTGCGGCGGATTCGACCGACTACGCCCCGATCGTCGACGCGGAGCCGCCGGCTCCCGCGGAGGACACGCGCCCGACTTTTGCCGATCTCGGGCTTTCCGAGGCGGTACTTCGCGCGATTGCCGACATGGGGTACCGCCATCCCACGCCGATCCAGGAGCAGGCGATTCCGTTCGTGCTGATGGGCCGCGACGTCATGGGCACGGCGCAGACCGGCACCGGCAAGACCGCCGGGTTCACCCTGCCGATGCTCGATATCCTGACCGGCTCGCGCGCCCGTGCCCGCATGCCGCGCAGCCTGATCCTCGAGCCGACGCGCGAGCTGGCGTTGCAGGTGGCCGAGAACTTCGTGCAGTACGGCAAGTACCTGAAGCTGACGCACGCGCTGATCATCGGCGGCGAGAGCATGGCGGACCAAAAGGACGTGCTGATGCGCGGCGTCGACGTGCTGATCGCCACGCCCGGCCGGCTGATCGACATGTTCGAGCGCGGCACGATCCTGCTCACCGACAGCAAGCTGCTGGTGATCGACGAGGCCGACCGCATGCTCGACATGGGTTTCATCCCCGATGTCGAGCGGATTGTTGCCATGCTGCCGCGCACCCGGCAGACGCTGTTCTTTTCAGCCACCATGGGGCCGGAGATCCGCCGTCTGGGCGACGCTTTCCTGACGAACCCGAAAGAGATCGCGGTCTCGCGCCCGGCCTCGGTGGCGACGACGATCGTCGAGGGCTTGGCGCTGGTCGCCGAGCATGACAAGCGCGAGGCGCTGCGCCGGCTGATCCGGACGCAGCACGTGCAGAACGCACTGATCTTCTGCAACCGCAAGACCGAAGTCGACATCCTGCACAAGTCGCTGACGCGGCACAAATTCGACGTCGGCGCCCTGCACGGCGACATGGCGCAGACCGTGCGCTTCGCCACGCTGGAGAAGTTCAAGGCCAACGAGCTGCGCCTGCTGGTGTGCAGCGACGTCGCCGCGCGCGGCCTGGATATCGGCGGGCTGTCGCATGTGTTCAATTTCGACGTGCCGCACCATGCCGAGGACTATGTCCATCGCATCGGCCGCACCGGGCGCGCCGGCCTGACCGGGCACGCCTTCACCATCGCGGCGCCGACAGATCGGTTCGCAATCGAAGCGATCGAGGCGCTGACCGGCCACCCGATCCCGCCGATGGTTGTCGAGGGCCTCGATCCGATCGACTGGGCTGAGGAGGACGGCCGCAAGCGCCGCGGTCGCGGTGTGAGCAAGGGGGCCGCCAAGGGCAAACCCAGGACGCGCTCCGACGCGACAGAGACGGCGCCGCGCGCCGGCGGCACAAGATCGGCAGCGCGCGCCGAGGGCACGAGATCGGCACCGCGCACCGAGGGCAAAAGATCGGCACCGCGCACCGAGGGCACGACACGGCCGCCGCACACCGAGGACACGACACCGCCGCCGCGCATCGAGGACACGAAGACGGCGCCGCCGGAAGCTGCCGCGAAAGCGCCGGTGCGCGAGCGGGCGGAACCGAGATCGCGACCCAGGCCACGCGCCGATGCGGCACCACCATCGCCACAAGCGGCGCCACCGCCATCGCACCCCGCGGAACACCGCGCCTGGCGCAACCGGGGCAGCGAGGCCGACAATGGTCCCGCGGTACGGGGCTTCGGCGGCGACGTGCCCGCCTTCATGCAGCTCCGCATGCGCGTCGCCCCGTCGGCAAGCCGTGACGGAGACAGCGAGGCGTGAGTGCCGCGGTTGAGGTAAGCCGGCCGAAGAGCCACTTCACCCCGTTCCAGTGGGACGACGCGCTGCGCCTCGACGGCCAGCTTTCCGAGGACGAGCGGGCGATCCGTGACGCCGCCAATGCCTACTGCCAGGAAAAGCTGTTCCCCCGCGTGCTGGAAGCCAATCGGCACGAGCATTTCGACCGCGAAATCATGAACGAGATGGGCGAGATGGGCTTCCTCGGCGCCACGCTGGAGGGCTATGGCTGCGCCGGCGTCAACTATGTCAGCTACGGGCTGATCTCGCGCGAAGTGGAGCGCGTCGATTCCGGCTATCGCAGCGCGTTTTCGGTGCAGTCCTCGCTGGTGATGTATCCGATCCACGCCTTCGGCTCGGGACCGCAGCGGGAGAAATACCTGCCCCGCCTGCGCGCCGGTGAGATCGTCGGCTGCTTCGGCCTGACCGAGCCGGATGCCGGCTCCGATCCCGCCTCGATGCGCACGCGCGCAAAAGCGGTCGATGGCGGCTACCTGCTGAACGGCTCGAAGACCTGGATCACCAACGCGCCGATCGCGGACGTGCTGCTGGTCTGGGCCAAGGACGACGCCGGCGAGATCCGCGGCTTCCTGCTGGAGCGCGGCATGGCCGGCCTGGCCACGCCGAAGATCGAGGGCAAATTCTCGCTGCGCAGCTCGGCGACCGGCATGATCATGATGCAGGACGTCTTCGTGCCCTCGGAGAACCTGCTGCCCGACGTCAAGGGGCTGCGCGGGCCGTTCTCCTGCCTGAACAACGCGCGCTACGGCATCGCCTGGGGCGCGCTGGGCGCCGCGGAATTCTGCTGGCACGCCGCACGCGAATACACCCTGAATCGCATGATGTTCGGCCGCCCGCTGGCCGCAACGCAGCTCATCCAGAAGAAGCTCGCCGACATGCAGACCGAGATCACGCTCGGCCTGCAAGCGGTGCTGCAGCTCGGCCGGCTGATGGACGCGCACGACGCCGCGCCGGAAATGATCAGCCTGCTGAAACGCAACAACTGCGGCAAATCGCTGGAGATCGCCCGCACCGCACGCGACATGCACGGCGGCAACGGCATCGTCGACGAGTACCATGTCATCCGCCACGTGATGAACCTGGAGACGGTCAACACCTACGAGGGCACGCACGACGTGCACGCCCTGATCCTGGGCCGCGCGCAGACCGGGATTTCCGCGTTCGGAAACTGAGCTGCCCGTAATCGAATCCCTGGCGCGGATGAACATTGAAGCACGGGGGCAGTCCGTGCTTGACTCGTTGACGTGATGAACGCGATCGGGGGCTCGCGGTGCAGGCACGACGCGAACTGATTCGTTTCATGTCGGACTACCAGGAGATCTGGCACGCCCAGTTCCCCGACCTTTACCGGCGGGGGCAGTGGCACCTTGCTTGCCATTTGTGCCTCCGCGGCGGCCGTGGCGGCACCCCGGTCGCCGAGTTAGCAGGCGTCGTCAAGTCATTGTTTCTGCTGGATGACGCGACAGTGCGCGAGCGGGTCCAGGACATCCAGGCACTCGGCCTGTGCGTCATCGATCCGCCCGACCGCACCCTCTCGGCACGCACCATCGTCATCCCGACCGACGCGCTGCTGACGCGTTTCGACGAGCACCTGCTCGCCCTGGCCGCGCGCCTGCGGGAGGCGGCGCGCGTGATCGATCCGAGCATCCGCCCTCGCGCGCGGCTGATTCTGGACCCGGCGATGCGCCAGGCGATTCTCGGCGCGGTCGAGCGCTGCGACCAGGCGTGGATCGCCGCGCTCGAAGCAGTGTTCGACCAGCTCCATTTGTCGCCGGCACGTCGCCTCGATGCCAGACGCCACCTGCTGTCGCTGTCCCATCGCATGCTGCTGCTGATGGCCCTCGAGCACGCCGCCGGCATTTCGCCGCACGCCGACGAGGGCGAGGGGCTGCTGGCCGATCATATGGCGGCGCAACTGCTGCGTCTCGGGCGGCAGAACTTCCAGACCACGCGCGACCATATCGGCTACCTGATGCAGCTCGGCCTGCTGGAGCGCCAAGCGGGGCGGGCGTTGCGCGTCGCCATCGCGGCCCCGGTCGCCGCCGCATTCGACCCGGAGCTGACCAGGCTGGCCGCATCGCTGCCGGCGTTGGTCCGTGCTTTCGAGAGCGAGGACGACGTCGAGGCGACCCTGACGATCCGCCAACCCGTGCTGGTGCCGGTCCCGATGGCGGCACGTGTGCTGATCGTCAGCCGTGCCGGCGAGCCGCCGCGCGAGGTGCCGATCGGCACCGAGCCGCTGCTGGTCGGGCGGGCGCCCAGCAGCGATGTCGTGCTGCCGGGCGAGGAGGTTTCGCGCATGCATTGTCGGCTGGTGCCGGGTGAGGCGGGATTGACCGTTATCGACCTGCAGTCGACCAACGGCACGTTGCTGGACGGGCACCGCGTGACCGCGCCATCCGTCATGCTGCCGAACAGCGAGCTGCGGATCGGGCCCTACGTACTGACTTGTCGCCTTGCGTTGACCATGCCCCCCGACAACGCGGCCACCCACAGCCGCCGCCGCGGCGCCGGTTGAACGAAACAGGAATCTCCGGAAAATTACCCGCCTTCTTTGCGGACTTCGCCCTGCCATGGCTCGCGAAGACTGGCTGGAATTAATCCACGGTAATGTTCCGCGAAATTCACGAACAAGCCACCCCAGGACTTCCTGTTTCGCAATAATCTGCAAATCGATAGTTTTGCGCTCATCGAATGGCGCCGAGCGGATCCATTCGGGCGTGGCAGACGGTTCTCCAGCAAGACCACAGAGGGCAGTCAGATGGGTGCGAACATGTTGGCCGGCGTGACTGGGCTGCTGATTGTCGCCGGCGTCACCCAAGTCGCGCATGCCGAGTTCACGTTTCGCAACGATACCAGCGAGCGGGTCGTCTTCAATCTGCAATGCCGCAACGCCAGCTTCGAGGCGTTGTCGATCGATGCGAACCGCAGCCGGACGTATCGCTGTGAGAACGGCGCGCGCGACGCCCTGCTGGAGGTCTACACCGACGACGACAGCGCCGATGACAATGCCGACGTCGACGACTTCCTGGTCAGCGACCAGGTCACCGACGCCGCGGCCTATGCGTTTTTCCGGGATGCCGTCGGCTATGTGGAGGTGGTTCGTTTTCGCTGAGCGCCCCCCCTCGGCCCACCTTCACTGCCGACTGGCTAGAACGGCCCCTCCTGTGGAGGGGCCGTTCGCTTTTATGGGCGCGGATCGTAATCTATTTGCCGCGGTTGTTGCGCGGCCGACCCTACGGCCGACCCTACGTGAGCAAGAGCTGGGCACGCGCGACTGGCGCGGCGACGGCATGACCGATCGAATGACCGTTGGTCCGCGGCGTGCGCACCTGCATGTCCGAGCTGGCGGGCAGGCTGGTGGTGAGTGGTATCGTGATCGCGTCGGCGGGATCGTCCCGCCGGCCAAGCCCGCGCGACAGCCTGGCCGCCGCCTCTGCCGCGATCGGTACCAGTGCACGCGGCCGCGGCGGACGCATCCGCAGTGAGGCGGCGCAGATGCACAGCGCCGCCATAACTTGGCCGCTGGCGTCACGCACCGGCACCGTGACGGAAACCGCGCCAGCGGCAATCTCATCGGCCGTCACCAGGTAGCCGCGGGCGCGGATGCGCTGCAGGTCAGCGGCGATCCAGGCCGGGTCGGTCCGCGTGGCGGGTGTAAAGCGCGGCAGCTTCTGCGCCAGCACCTGGGTCTGCACCGCCTCGGGCGCGTGCGCCAGCAGCAGGCGGTATGGCCCGGCATGCAGCGGCCGGCGCTTGCCGACCTCGGTGTAGACACGCAAGCTCGGGTCGGCCTGAAAGATCGCCAGGGTCTCGCCCATCTGGCCGTCGCGCACATGCAGATAGACGTTCTCGCCGCAGGCCTTGGCGAGCTCACTCATATAAGGCAGCGCGGTTGCCGCCAGCGCACCCTGGTTCTCCGCGGCCTGGCCCAGCGCGGTCCATCGCGCGCCAAGCCGCCACACGCCGCGTGCCTCATCCTGGATCGCGAAGCCGCGCGATTGCAGCGTTCGCAGCAGCCGGAAGCCGGCGGTTCGCGTACACCGCGCGGTGTCGGCCACCGTGGCCAGCGGCGCCGGCCCGACCATGGCAAGCGCTTCCAGCAGGTCCAGCGTCCGCGCCACCGCGGCGACGCTGTAGTCGCGCGCCGGACGCGCGGGCTTGGCGGCCTCGCCAGTGGGGCGGGCCGCGGCACGACGCGGTTTGGCCTTCGACCGGCTGGCGAATTTGTTGGCTGACTTGCTTGGACTGCTCATCGAAACATCCCCCGGCTACCCGGCTGCCCACCCGTGCCACGCGCCCCACCCATGTAACATGCCTTGGCGGAACGCGCGGGCTACTGATCGGTAGGCTTTGATGACGAGAGATTGTCACTCCGTGGCGGGCGGGTCAAAGGGGTTGGAGCACACATCGCCGTGGTCTCACGACATGGAAGGCATCCGGGATGGCCGCTTGTCGCGCTGTGCGGCCTGCGGTAAACCCATCGGTTCATGCTCGCTCGGCCGGACCCGGAGGGGGCGAACGCCCGGCCGGCGTCCGGCTGCGGGCGTGGTGGAATTGGCAGACACGCCAGATTTAGGTTCTGGTGGCGCAAGCCGTGGGGGTTCAAGTCCCTCCGCCCGCACCAGCTTCCAGGCTTCCATGTCCTGGCGGACGTATCTTTGACGATCAAGGACTTCCCGGCAAATGCAGGTTACTGAGACCCTCTCGGAGGGGCTGAAACGCGGCTTCACCGTCGTCGTCCCGGCGGCCGATATCGAGACGCGACGCGTCGCGCGGCTGACCGATCTCGGTCGGACTTTGCGGTTGCCGGGGTTCCGCCCCGGCAAGGTGCCGCTGCCCGTCGTACGCCAGCGCTACGGCACCGCGGTGACTGCCGAGGTGCTGGAGGAATCGGTCAACCGCGCGACCCAGCAGGTGCTCAGCGAACGCGGGCTGCGGCCAGCGATGCAACCGAAGGTTGACGTGATCAGCAAGGACCTTGGTCTCGGCACCGTCGCCGACCTTGAATTCAACATCGAGCTGGAGCTGCTGCCCGAGATCGAGCTGCCCGATTTCGCCGCCATCGCGCTGACCCGGATGAAGGCCGAGGTCGCCGACGACACGGTGGACAAGACGCTGGGCGACATTGCCACACGCAACCGTGCCTATGAAGACATCCCGCCCGACGAGCTGGGCGAGCGCGGCGCCGCGAAGGGTGAGATGGTGGTCGTCGACTATATCGGCCGGATCGACGGCACGGAGTTCGCCGGCGGTAACGCCAACGACGTGACGATCGAGGTGGGCGGCGAGGGGTTCATCCCCGGCTTCACCGACCAGCTCGAAGGGCTCCGCCCGGGCGAAACGCGTAACATCGATGCGACCTTCCCCGATCCGTACCAGGCCCCCGACCTGGCCGGCAAGGCGGCGCGGTTCGAGATCGCCGCCAAAAAGATCCAGCGAGTCGTGCCGACGCCGGTCGACGATGCGCTGGCGCAGAAGCTGGGCGTCGCCTCCCTGGACGAGCTGCGGCGCAACCTCACGCGGCGCATCCAGATCGAATACGACCAGCTCGCCCGCCTGCGGCTGAAGCGCGAGCTGCTCGATCGGCTGGCCGAGTTGGTCAGCTTCGCCGTCCCGCAGACCATGGTGGACACCGAGTTCGACCAGATCTGGCAGCGCCTGGAGGCCGACCGCAAGGAAGGCCGCGTGGAAGACGACGACAAGGACAAGGACGACGACACGCTGCGGGCCGAATACCGCGCCATCGCCGAGCGTCGGGTGCGCCTGGGCCTGTTGCTCGCCGAGATCGGTCGCAGCAACAACATCACCGTCAGCCCGGACGAGATGATGCGCGCGATGCAGACCGAGGCGGCACGCTTCCCTGGCCAGGAGGCCGCCGTGATCGACTTCTTCCGCAAGAACCCGCGCTCGGCGGACACCCTGCGCGGGCCGATCTTCGAGGATAAGGTGATCGACTTCGTGCTCGAACTGGCCAAGACGACCGAACAAGTCGTGACCCCCGAGGAACTGGCCAAGGATCCCGGGGTCGCGTGACAACGCGCGGCGACTTAGACCTCGTGACAACGCGCGGCGAGGTAGGGCGGAAGAGCGCTGCGCTCTTCCGCCCTACGTTTATGCCGCGTGCCGTGCTAGGCTTGGTCACCGCGCCGATCGACTTATGTAAGACGCTACCGCCCTGCGAAGGTGACACCATGATACGGGACCGCGACCCGATCGAGATCTACGACAACAACCTCGTCCCGATGGTGGTGGAGCAGACCTCCCGGGGCGAGCGTGCGTACGACATCTACTCCCTGCTTCTGAAGCAACGGATCATCTTCCTGACCGGCCCGGTCTACGACCAGGTGGGCTCACTGATCTGCGCCCAGTTGCTGTACCTGGAGTCGGACAACCCGAGCAAGGATATCTCCTTTTATATCAACAGCCCGGGCGGCGTGGTCTCGTCCGGCCTGGCGATCTACGACACCATGCAATACATCCGCAGCCCGGTCAGCACGGTGTGCATCGGCATGGCGGCCTCGATGGGCAGCCTGCTGCTCGCCGCGGGGGCCAAGGGCAAGCGCTATGCCCTGCCGAACGCGCGCATCATGGTGCACCAGCCCTCGGGCGGCGCGCAGGGGCAGGCCACCGACATCGAGATCCAGGCCCGCGAGATCCTGGAGCTGCGCAAACGGCTTAACGAAATCTACGTCCACCACACCGGCCAGCCGCTCGACGTGATCGAGCGCCGGCTGGAACGCGACAGCTACATGTCCGCGCAGGAGGCATTGGAATTCGGCCTGGTCGATGAGGTGGTGGCAAATCGTCCGGTCCCACTCGACGCTGACAAGTAGGGGGTTTCCGCCGGATACAAGGCCAATCCCGGCTCCCGGCGGAGGCGCGGCGGAGGCGGGAATGCGGCTCGAGGCGGCGGTGATCGTCGGGGTTGTCCCGGCAGGTCCCGGGGGACTAACATGAGCATTCCCGGCGCCCAGGACTCCGGGCAGGAGCGCGTATGAGCAAACCCGGCGATTCGAAGAATACCCTCTACTGCTCGTTCTGCGGCAAGTCGCAGCACGAGGTGCGCAAGCTCATCGCGGGCCCGACTGTCTTCATCTGCGATGAATGCGTCGAGCTCTGCATGGACATCATCCGTGAGGAGCACAAGACGCACCTGGTGAAGTCACGCGATGGTGTGCCGACGCCGCGCGAAATCTGCAAGGTGCTGGACGACTACGTGATCGGCCAGGATCATGCCAAGAAGGTGCTCTCGGTCGCCGTGCACAACCACTACAAGCGGCTGGCGCACGGCCAGAAGAACAACGATATCGAAATCGCCAAGTCGAACATCCTGCTGCTCGGCCCGACCGGGTCCGGCAAGACGCTGCTGGCGCAAACCCTGGCGCGCATCCTGGACGTGCCGTTCACCATGGCGGACGCCACCACGCTGACCGAGGCCGGCTACGTCGGCGAGGATGTCGAGAACATCATCCTGAAACTGCTGCAGTCNNCAACCCCTCGATCACCCGCGACGTGAGCGGCGAGGGCGTGCAGCAGGCCCTGCTGAAGATCATGGAGGGCACCATCGCCTCGGTCCCGCCGCAAGGTGGCCGCAAGCACCCGCAGCAGGAATTCCTGCAGGTCGACACCACCAACATCCTGTTCATCTGCGGCGGCGCCTTCTCGGGGCTTGAGCGGATCATCTCGGCCCGCGGCAAGGGGTCGGGAATCGGCTTCGGCGCCGAAGTGCGCCACGGCGATGAGCGGCGGGTGGGCGCCGTCCTGCGTGAGGTCGAGCCGGAGGACCTGCTGAAATTCGGCCTGATCCCGGAGTTCATCGGCCGCCTGCCGGTGGTTGCCACGCTCGAGGACCTGGACGTGGACGCCCTGGTCGAGATCCTGAGCAAGCCGAAGAACGCCCTGGTCAAACAGTATGGCAGGCTGTTCGAAATGGAGGGCGTGAAGCTTTCCTTTACCGAAGATGCGCTACGCTCCGTGGCGACCAGGGCGATCTCTCGCAAGACCGGCGCGCGTGGCCTGCGCTCGATCATGGAGCAGATCCTGCTCGGCACGATGTTCGATTTGCCCGGACTGGACGGGGTGGAGGAGGTGGTGATCAATCGCGAAGTTGCCGAGTCACGCGCCAATCCGCTCTTCCTCTATGGAAAGGAACGGGCGGAAACCAGCGCCTGAGCCGGCGATCGACATTTCAAGGGCTTGCGCCAGTCGTCAGCGCTGCCGATATCGACCGGCGGAAATCCGAGCATGCCGCTCGGGCGAAGCGCGGTACGTGCCGACAGCGGGCGGATCGCGCGGCGACTGTCCATCAGGAGGTCAACCAATGAGTGATGCCAATCGGCCAGGCCCGGACAAGCCTGGCGCGGACAAGCCGGCTGCGGACAAGCCTGGCGCGGACAAGCCCGGCGCGGACAAGCTGGCTGCGGACAAGCTGGCTGCGGACAAGCCGGCCCGGGCGGAAGCGGACCCGCCGAAGGGCGAACTGCTCCCCGTACTGCCGCTGCGCGATATCGTCGTCTTCCCGCACATGATCGTGCCGCTGTTTGTCGGCCGCGAGAAGTCGGTCCGCGCGCTCGAGGCTGTCATGAAGGATGACAAGCAGATCCTACTGGTCGCCCAGAAGAACGCCACCCAGGACGATCCCTCGGCCGACGACATCTATCGCATTGGCACCGTCTCGACGATCCTGCAGCTTCTCAAGCTGCCGGACGGCACGGTGAAGGTGCTGGTCGAGGGTGGCCGGCGCGCCGGCATCGTCGCCTTCAAGGAGACCGAGGCCTATTTCGAGGCCTTGGTCGAGACCATCCCCGACCAGGCCGGAGAGGTCAAGGAGCTGGAGGCGCTGGGACGATCGGTCGTCTCGCAGTTTGAGCAATACATCAAGCTGAACAAGAAGATCGCCCCGGAAGTCCTTGTTTCACTTAATCAGATCGAGGAGCCAAGCAAGCTCGCCGACACCGTCGCCAGCCACCTCAATCTGAAGATCGCCGAGAAGCAGGAGCTGCTCGAGGTTGCCAAGGTGAGCGACCGGCTCGAACGCGTGTTCGGCCACATGGAATCCGAGATCGGCGTGCTGCAGGTCGAAAAGCGCATCCGCAACCGCGTGAAGCGGCAGATGGAGAAGACGCAGCGCGAGTACTACCTGAACGAGCAGCTCAAGGCGATCCAGAAGGAGCTGGGCGAAGGCGAGGAGGGCAAGGACGAGTCCGCCGAGCTGGAAGCCAAGATCAAGAAGACCAAGCTGTCGAAGGAGGCGCGCGAGAAGTGCGTGGCGGAGCTCAAGAAGCTCAAGACCATGAGCCCGATGAGCGCCGAGGCGACCGTTGTGCGCAACTACCTCGACTGGATGCTGTCGATACCCTGGAAGAAGCGCACGAAGATCCGTAACGACGTGGTGGCCGCGGAAAAGGTGCTGGAGGCCGATCACTACGGCCTCGAGAAGGTCAAGGAACGGATCATCGAGTACCTGGCGGTGCAGGCGCGCTCGCCCAAGGTACGCGGGGCGATCCTGTGCCTGGTCGGCCCACCCGGCGTCGGCAAGACCTCGCTCGGCAAGTCGATCGCGCACGCCACGGGACGCAACTTCGTCCGCATGTCGCTGGGCGGGGTGCGCGACGAGGCGGAAATCCGCGGCCACCGGCGCACCTATATCGGCTCGATGCCCGGAAAAGTGATCCAGGGCATGAAGAAAGCAAAATCCTCCAACCCGCTGTTCCTGCTGGATGAGGTGGACAAGCTCGGCGCCGACTGGCGCGGCGATCCGTCGTCCGCGTTGCTGGAGGTGCTGGACCCCGAGCAGAACTCCACGTTCAACGACCACTATCTGGAGGTGGATTACGACCTGTCGGACGTGATGTTCGTCACGACAGCCAACAGCCTGCGCATGCCGGGGCCGTTGATGGACCGCATGGAGATCATCCGCATCCCCGGCTACACCGAGGATGAGAAGGTGGAGATCGCCAAGCGCCACCTGATCGCCAAGCAGTCCGCGGCGCACGGCCTGAAGCCGGACGAGTGGCACGTCTCCGACGACGCGATGCGCGACCTGATCCGCTACTTCACCCGCGAGGCCGGCGTGCGGAACCTGGAGCGCGAGCTTGCCAACCTGGCCCGCAAGGCGGTGAAGGAGATCGTCACCAAGAAGACCAAGAAGGTCTCGTTCACCCGGAAGAACCTGGACAAGTACGCCGGCGTCAAGAAGTTCCGCTACGGCGAGACCGAGGACGAGGACATGGTCGGCGTGGTCACCGGCCTGGCCTGGACCGAGGTCGGCGGCGAGATCCTGACGATCGAGAGTGTGCTGTTGCCGGGCAAGGGTAACGTCAAGATTACCGGCAAGCTCGGCGACGTGATGCAGGAGAGCGTCTCGGCGGCACTCAGCTACGTGCGCAGCCGCTCGATCCGGTTCGGCATCAAGCCGACGCTGTTCGAAAAGCGTGACATCCACGTGCACGTGCCGGAGGGGGCAACCCCGAAGGACGGCCCGTCGGCCGGCGTCGCGATGGCCACGTCGATCGTGTCGAGCCTGACCGGCATCCCCGTGCGTCGCGATATCGCGATGACCGGGGAGATCACGCTGCGCGGCCGCGTGCTGCCGATCGGCGGATTGAAGGAGAAGCTGCTCGCGGCGCTGCGGGCCGGTATCACAACGGTCTTTATCCCCAAGGAGAACGAGAAGGATCTGGTCGAGATTCCGGACAACGTGAAGAAGCACCTGACGATCATCGCCGTCGCGCATGTGGACGACGTGATCTCCCAGGCGCTGGCGCGCCAGCCCGTGCCGATCGAGTGGGAGGAGCCACCGGAGCCGGAGCCGGTGGCCCGGCCGATCCCAGCCGACGCGACGGCATCGTTGCCGCATTGAAGCCACGGTTTGGCGGTTGACACCGCTGCGAATTGGGCGGCCCGCCGGGGTTTCGGCGGGCCGCTCGGTTTGACGCCGCCGAAGCCGCCCCCCTAGTGTCCCGGCCGGTCGTCGCTGGGCTGGCTATGGCGGCATCCCACAAACCCCTCGCCACACGCATTGCAGAAGGAAGTAGCCAGTGAACAAGATGGAGCTGATCGCGGCCGTTGCCGACACCACCGAACTCCCGCGCGCCAAGGCGACCGACGTGGTCGATGCGGTGTTGGGCGCGATCGAGGGTGCGCTGAAGAAGAAGGAAGAGGTGCGCCTGGTCGGCTTCGGCACGTTCGCCACCTCAGCCCGCGCCGCAACCACCGGGCGCAACCCGCGCACCGGGGAGGAAATGAAGATCCCGGCCTCCACCTCGGTGAAGTTCAAGGCCGGCAAGAGTCTGAAGGACGCCGTACAGTAGTCAGTGGTCAGTGGTCAGCGCTCAGTGGTCAGGAGAGGCAATCGTTGGGCGCGGTCAGTCGGAAGACTTACTCCTGACCACCGACCACCGACCACTGACGGGCGGTTAGCTCAGCGGTAGAGCGTCTCGTTTACACCGAGAGGGCCGGCGGTTCGAACCCGTCACCGCCCACCAGCGGATGCGGCAACGGCGGCGCGGCCGTGGCTTGACGGGCCAAGACCCCAGCCCTACACGGTCCGCCCTGCCTGTAACGCGGGTGTAGCTCAGTTGGTTAGAGCGTCGGCCTGTCACGCCGAAGGTCGCGGGTTCGAGCCCCGTCACTCGCGCCAGTCACTCGCCGCTCGCCAGGCGTCTCCCGCGGTGCGCGTCCGTCGTGCTGGCGGGCGGCTATCCGCCATCCACATTTTCGCTGGCAGAGTCCCGGGCAGACTTGGATTTCACGCCGGGTTGCCCTATGGCGGTGCATCGCAACTGGCGGTAAGGTCCGGCCCGTGTTGCAGCGCGGCAGTCCGGTCGCGTATGAGGCCTCACGGCGGTACGACGGGAACCAACCATGCAGCCAGTGCTCGCAGGATACCTGCCCATCCTGGTGTTCATCGTCATTGCCGGCGTGATCGCATCGGCGATGACCGGCGGCGCGTTGATCGCCGCGCGTCAGAAGCCATACCCCGACAAGCTGTCCGCCTATGAGTGCGGGTTCGAGCCATTTGACGACGCGCGCCGGCGCTTCGACGTGCGCTACTACCTCGTCGCTATCCTGTTCATCATCTTCGACCTGGAAGTGGCGTTCCTGTTCCCCTGGGCGGTCAGCCTGAAGGGGATCGGCGTGTTCGGGTTCCTCTCCATGCTCGGCTTCCTTGGCGTGCTGACCGTCGGCTTCGTCTACGAGTGGTGCAAGGGCGCGCTGGAGTGGGAGTAAGGTAGATGAACGAAGTCACCCCCATCGCATGGAATCGGGACGCGTTGCCGCCGGGGCCGGAACAGGACGCGGTGGTCAAGGGCATCACCGGCGAGATCGCAGACAAGGGCTTCATCGTCGCCAATATCGACAAGGTGGTGAACTGGGCGCGCACCGGCAGCCTGTGGCCGATGACGTTCGGGCTGGCCTGTTGTGCTATCGAGATGATCCACGCCTATATGCCACGCTACGATCTGGACCGGCTGGGGATCATTCCGCGCGCCTCGCCGCGGCAAAGCGACGTGATGATCGTCGCGGGGACATTGACCAACAAGATGGCGCCCGCGATGCGCAAAGTCTACGACCAGATGCCGGAGCCGCGCTGGGTTATCAGCATGGGTAGCTGCGCCAATGGCGGCGGCTATTACCACTACTCCTACTCGGTCGTGCGCGGCTGCGACCGCGTGGTGCCGGTGGACATCTATGTGCCAGGCTGCCCGCCGACCGCGGAGGCACTGGTCTACGGCATCATGCAGTTGCAGAAGAAGATCAGACGCACCGGGACGATTCTGCGTGGCTGAGGCAACCGCACCGGCATCCGCGGCCGCGACCCCGGTGCCACCCCCCCCGGCGCCACCGGCGCCGGCTGAGGTGCTCGCCGCCGCCGTTGCAGCATTGCCGGGCGTGACCGGCGCGCGCGTCCTGCTGGGCGAAGTCCTCGCCGAGGCGCGGCGTGACGCCGTCGTGCCGTTGATGATCACGCTGCACGACGATCCGCGCTTCGCGTTCGAGCAGGTGATGGATATTTGCGGCGTGGACTGGCCGGACCGCGTGGAACGGTTCGACGTGGTCTACAATCTGCTGTCGGTGTCGTTGAACCAGCGGCTGCGGGTGATCGTGACCACCGACGAGACCGCGCCGGTGCCGTCGGTGCACGAGATCTGGCCGGTGGCGACCTGGTGGGAGCGCGAGGCCTGGGATCTGTTCGGCATCGTATTCTCCGGCCAGCCCGATCTGCGGCGCATCCTGACCGACTACGGGTTCGAGGGGCATCCGCTGCGCAAGGACTTCCCGCTGACCGGGTATGTCGAGGTGCGCTACGACGAGGATCGCAAGGCGGTCATCTACGAGCCGGTGAAGCTGGTGCAGGACTTTCGTACGTTCGATTTCGTTTCGCCGTGGGAAGCGATGGTCACGCTGCCGGGCGACGAGAAGGTGCACACCGGGCGTGCTCAGGATGGGCGTGCCGGCGGTGTGAAGAGCTAGGCGCATGCGGAACTCACTCTACGAGCAGGGCTTTGCGCGTAATCGCTCGTTCCGTCATGCCGGCGAAGGCCGGCATCCACGACTTGCCTTCGCGCGGCAAGCCAAGTCGTGGATGCCGGCCTTCGCCGGCATGACGCTGTGGGATGCGGATCGTGCGCCGTCTGACGCCGTCATGATGGAAGATGATTTCTGGCCCGGCGACGCCCCTGCGGAGAGCGGGTCATGAGCGAGACCGTCGTCCCCGAGAAAGGCCTGACCACCGTCCAGATCGACAGCCACTCGGTGAATTTCGGTCCGCAGCATCCCGCCGCGCATGGCGTTCTGCGGCTGATCCTGGAGCTCGACGGCGAGGTGGTGCAGCGCGCCGATCCGCATATCGGCCTGCTGCATCGCGGCACCGAGAAGCTGATCGAATACAAGAGCTACATGCAGGCGGTGCCGTATTTCGATCGGCTCGATTACACCTCACCGATGTGCGAGGAGCACGCCTTCGCGCTCGCCACCGAGAAGCTGCTGGGCATCGTTGTGCCGGACCGCGGGCAATGGATCCGTGTCCTGTTCGCCGAGATCACGCGGGTGCTCAACCACCTGCTGACCGTCACGACCTACGCGCTCGATTGCGGCGCCATCACACCGGCCCTGTGGGGCTTCGTGGAGCGTGAGACGCTGATGGAATTCCATGAGGCCGCCAGCGGCGCGCGCTTGCATGCGAACTATTTCCGCCCGGGCGGGGTGGCGAAGGACCTGCCGGCGGGGCTGACCGACAGGATCGCCGCCTGGGCCGAGACATTCCCGAAATTCATCGACGATCTGGAATCGCTGCTGACCGCGAATCGGATCTGGAAGCAGCGCACCGTCAATATCGGCGTGATGAGCCCGGAGCAGGCGCTGGCCTGGGGCTTCTCCGGCCCGTGCATCCGGGGCTCCGGCATTCCCTGGGACCTGCGCAAGGCGCAGCCCTATGACAAGTACGCCGAGGTCGACTTCAAGGTTCCGGTCGGGCGCAATGGTGACTGCTACGATCGCTATCTGGTCCGCGTGAACGAGATGCGCCAGAGCGTGACGATCATTCAGCAATGCCTGGCGAAGATGCAGCCTGGGCCGGTCAAGGTGCAGGACCACAAGTTCAGCCCGCCGACGCGCGCCGAGATGAAGCGCTCGATGGAGGCGCTGATCCATCACTTCAAGCTGTACACCGAGGGGTACCACGTGCCGCCGGGCGCCACCTACACCGCGGTAGAAAGCCCGAAGGGCGAGTTCGGCGTCTATCTGGTCGCCGACGGCTCGAACCGGCCGTATCGCTGCAAGATCCGCCCGACCGGCTTCGCGCATCTGCAGGCAGTCGATGTGATGGCGAAACGCCACATGCTGGCCGATGTCTGCGCGATCATCGGATCGCTGGACGTTGTGTTCGGCGAGATCGACAGGTAGCCATGGCCGAGAGCAGCACGGCGGACTTCGTCCAGCCGACAAGTTTCGAGTTCGATGCGGAAAGCAACGCCGCGATCGATGCCGTCGTCGCCAAGTATCCGCCGGGGCGACAGGCCAGCGCGGTCATTCCGCTGCTGGATCTGGCGCAGCGGCAGATGCAGCGGCAGACCGGCAGCGCCTGGGTGCCGCGCGTGGCGATGGATACGGTCGCGAAACGCCTGTCGATGCCGCCGATCCGCGTCTACGAGGTCGCGACCTTCTACCTGATGTTCAACACGCGCCCGGTCGGCAAGTTCCACTTGCAGCTTTGCACCACGACGCCGTGCTGGCTGCGCGGCTCGGACGACGTGGTGAAGGCGTGCCATGCGGCCACCGGCGTCAAGCATTTCGGCGAGACCAGTGCCGACGGGCTGTTCACCATGACCGAGGTCGAATGCCTCGGTGCCTGCGTCAACGCGCCGATCCTGCAGGTCGATGACGATTTCTATGAAGACATGGACGCGGAACGAACCAAGGCGCTGATCGCGGCGCTGCGCCGCGGCGAGCGGCCCACGCCGGGCTCGACGACAGGGCGGCAGACCTCGGCGCCCGAGGGCGGGGCGACCACGCTCACCACGCTCGAATTTCCGGCCAGTATCGTGGCGACGGGGGACTGAGATGATGCTGGCGGACAAGGACCGGATCTTCACCAATCTCTATGGCCAGCATGATTGGCGCCTGGCCGGCGCGCGCGCGCGCGGCGATTGGGATGCCACCTTGGCGATCCTGGAGCTGGGGCGCGACAAGATCGTCAACGAAATAAAATCGTCGGGTCTGCGCGGACGCGGCGGCGCGGGATTTCCGACTGGCCTGAAATGGTCGTTCATGCCGAAGCAGTCGGACGGGCGGCCGCACTACCTGATCGTCAACGCCGACGAGAGCGAGCCCGGCACCTGCAAGGACCGCGACATCCTGCGCCACGATCCGCACAAGCTGATCGAGGGCTGCCTGGTGGCCAGTTTCGCGATGGGCGCGCACGCCAGCTACATCTACATCCGCGGCGAGTTCTACAACGAGGCGCTCAACCTCCAGGCCGCGATCGACGAGGCATACGCGGCGGGGCTGATCGGCAAGAACGCCTGCGGCAGCGGCTGGGATTTCGATCTCTATCTGCATCGTGGCGCCGGCGCCTATATCTGCGGCGAGGAGACCGGGCTGCTGGAAAGCCTGGAGGGCAAGAAGGGCATGCCGCGACTGAAGCCGCCGTTCCCCGCTGCGGTGGGCCTGTATGGCTGTCCGTCCACGGTGAACAACGTGGAGAGCATCGCGGTGGCCCCGACCATCATGCGGCGCGGCGCCGCCTGGTTCACCGGGATGGGCCGGCCGCAGAACACGGGAACGAAACTTTTCTGCATCTCCGGGCACGTGAACAAGCCGTGCAATGTCGAGGAGGAGCTCGGCATTCCGTTGCGCGAGCTGATCGATACATATGCCGGTGGTGTGCGCGGCGGCTGGGACAATCTGCTCGCGGTCATTCCGGGTGGCGCGAGCGTGCCGGTCATCCCAAAGAGCGTCTGCGACGACATGCTGATGGATTTCGACAGCCTGCGCAATGCGCGCTCCGGCCTCGGCACCGCAGCGGTGATCGTGATGGACAAATCGACCGACATCATCCGTGCCATCGCGCGCCTCAGCCAGTTCTACAAGCACGAGAGCTGTGGTCAGTGCACGCCGTGCCGCGAGGGCACCGGCTGGATGATGCGGGTGATGTACCGAATGGTGGAAGGCCGCGCCGATGTCGCCGAGATCGATACGCTGGATCAGGTGACTCGCCAGGTGGAGGGCCACACGATCTGCGCGCTCGGCGATGCAGCGGCGTGGCCGATCCAGGGTCTGATCCGGCATTTCCGACCGGAGATGGAGGCGCGGATCGCGGCGTACAAAGCGCGGTCGGGCAAACCTTTGCCGCTGGCGGCGGAGTGACAGCAATGTTTGTCATCGCGAGGAGCGGAGCGCCTGTCATTGCGAGGAGCGGAGCGCCTGTCATTGCGAGGAGCGGAGCGACGAAGCAAGCCCCATCCAGGTGCGCACCCTCCAGGAGATTGCCTCGCCTTCGGCTCGCAATGACAGTCTATTCGCGGAAGCACCCATAATGGCGAAAGTCACCGTCGATGGCATCGAGGTCGATGTCCCCAACGGCTCCAACGTGCTGCAGGCTTGCGAGGCCGCCGGCAAGGAGATCCCGCGCTTCTGCTATCACGACCGGCTGTCCGTCGCCGGCAACTGCCGCATGTGCCTGGTGGAAATCGAGAAGGCGCCGCCCAAGCCGATTTCCTCCTGCTCGTGGCCGGTCGCTGACGGCATGGTGGTGCACACCGACAGCGTAATGGTGCGCAACGCGCGCCGCGGGGTGATGGAATTCCTGCTCATCAACCACCCGCTGGACTGCCCGATCTGCGACCAGGGCGGCGAGTGCGACCTGCAGGACCAGGCGATGGGCTACGGCTCCGACCACACGCGCTATCACGAAAACAAGCGCGCGGTGAAGGACAAGGACCTTGGCCCGCTGGTGAAGACGGTGATGACGCGCTGCATCCATTGCACGCGCTGCATCCGTTTCATTACCGAAGTGGCCGGGGTGCCCGATCTCGGCGCCACCGCGCGCGGCGAGAGCATGGAAGTCGGCACCTATGTCGAGAAGGCGCTGTCGTCGGAACTCTCGGGCAACATCATCGATCTCTGCCCGGTCGGCGCGCTGACCTCGAAGCCCTATGCGTTCGTTGCGCGCTCGTGGGAGTTGAAGAAGACCGACAGCGTCGACGTGCTGGACGCGGTCGGCACCAATATCCGCGTCGACGCGCGCGGTCCCGAGGTGCTGCGCATCCTGCCGCGCACCAATGAGGACGTGAATGAGGAATGGCTGGCCGACAAGTCGCGCTTCGCACTCGACGGATTGAAACGCCGTCGGCTCGATCGACCGTGGGTGCGCCGCGACGGCAAATTGCAGCCGGCGACGTGGCCCGAAGCGTTCGCCGCCATTGCCGAGAAGGCGACGGGCCTCGGCCCCGACCGCATCGGCGCCGTCGCCGGCGATCTGTGCGATGCGGAAAGTATGCTGGCGCTGAAGGACCTGATGGCGGCGCTGGGCTCGGCCAATCTGGATTGCCGGCAGGACGGCGCGGCGCTGGATGCGACGCGGCGGGATTTTTATACCTTCAACACCTCGATCGCCGGGATCGAGGAGGCGGACGCAATCCTGCTGATCGGCACCAATCCGCGCAAGGAAGCGCCGGTGCTGAACGCACGCATCCGCAAGCGCTGGATGACCGGCGGCTGCACGATCGGGCTGCTCGGCGAGGCGGCGGATCTCACCTATGACGTAACGATGGTCGGTGCGGGACCGGATGGACTGGCGCGGCTCGGCGCTGGGACGGATGCGTCGGCGCGGGTTAGCGGCGGGCCGGATGCGCCGGCGCCCGATTTCGCCCAGGTGCTGCGTGACGCCAAGAAGCCGATGCTGATCCTGGGGCAGGGGGCGCTGGCGCGGCTGGATGGTGCGGCGGTGCTGGCGGCAGCCTGGAAGCTCGCCGCCGATGTCGGCGCTCTGTTGCCCGAGTGGCACGGCTTCAACGTGCTGCACACCGCGGCGGCGCGAGTCGGCGCGCTCGATCTGGGATTCGTTCCGGGGCCAGGCGGCAAGCCACTGGCGCAGATGCTTGCCGACGGCGTCGATCTGCTGTGGCTGCTCGGCGCGGACGAGTTCCCGACCGCGCGCATTGGCGCCAGCACCTTCGTCGTCTACCAGGGCCATCATGGCGATGCCGGCGCGGCGCGCGCCGACGTCATCCTGCCGGGCGCGGCCTATACCGAGAAGTACGGGACCTACGTGAACACCGAAGGCCGCGTGCAGCGTGGTTTCCTCGCAATCTATCCGCCGGGTGAGGCGCGCGAGGACTGGACGATTTTACGCGCGTTCAGCCAGACGATCGGCCGCAAGCTGCCGTACGACGACCTCGCGGCGCTCCGCCGCAGGCTGGAGCAGGTGAACCCGGTGTTCGGCCGCGTCGGCTTCCTGCCGCGTTTCGGCTGCACCGATCTCACCGCGCCCGCCGGCGATCCTGCGGCGATCAGTGCCGCGCCGTTTATTGCGGCGGTGACGAACTACTACCAGACCGATCCGATCAGCCGCGCCAGCCCGACCATGGCCGAGTGCACCGCGCTGTTCGCCCCGTCGCGCCTGGCGGCGGAGTAAGCGCCATGGCCGAGATCATCGCCCTGCTGCAAACGCCCGTCGGCCACGTCGTGCTGGTCGTGATGCAGGCGCTCGCCCTGCTGGTGCCGCTGTTGATTGTCGTTGCCTACGTGACCTACGCCGAGCGCAAGGTGTTGGCGGGGATGCAGTTGCGCAAGGGTCCGAACGTGGTCGGCCCCTTCGGCCTGCTCCAGCCCTTCGCCGACGCGCTGAAGATGCTCATGAAGGAGACGATCATCCCCTCGGGCAGCAATCCGCTGCTGTTTCTGATGGCGCCGATGCTGACGTTCGGCCTGGCGATGGTGGCCTGGGCGGTGATCCCGGTAAACGACGGCTGGGCGATCTCCGACATCAACGTCGGCGTGCTGTACCTGTTCGCGATTTCCTCGCTCGGCGTCTACGGCGTGATCATCGCGGGCTGGGCATCGAACTCGAAATACGCATTCCTCGGCGCGCTGCGCAGCGCGGCGCAGATGGTGAGCTACGAGGTCTCGATGGGCTTCGTCATCGTCTGCGTCCTGATCGTCGCCGGCAGCCTGAACCTGTCGGACATCGTGCGCGCGCAGCAGGGCAGCACGTTTTTGCCCTGGTTTACTTGTTTGCACTGGTTCTTCATCCCGCTGTTCCCGATGTTCATCATCTTTTTCATCTCGATCCTGGCAGAAACCAACCGCGCGCCGTTCGACCTGCCGGAGGGCGAAAGCGAGATCGTTGCCGGATTCTTCGTCGAATACTCGTCGATGAGCTTCGCGCTGTTCTTCCTCGGCGAATACGCCAACATGGTCCTGATGAGTGCGATGACCACGATCCTGTTCCTGGGCGGCTGGCTGCCGCCATTCGACGTGGCGCCGTTCACCTGGGTGCCGGGGGTGCTCTGGTTCTTCTTGAAGATCTGCTTTGTGTTGTTCTGCTTCATCTGGGCGCGCGCGCCGTTCCCGCGCTACCGCTACGACCAGCTCATGCGGCTCGGCTGGAAGGTGTTCCTGCCGTTCTCCCTGCTCTGGCTGGTGCTGACGGCGGGGGTGATGACCATGATCAACGCGGGGGTGTTCAGCCATGGCGCGTGAGATTAGCCACGTCGTCATGGACCGATGGGCGGCCCGTGACGTGTCGGCGGAGAACTGAGCGATGTCGTTCATCGATCGCACCGCGCGCGGTTTGCTGCTGTCGGAATTGTTGTCCGGCATGGCGCTGACCTTCAGTTATTTCTTCAAACCGAAGGCGACGATCAACTACCCGTACGAAAAGGGCCCGCTCAGCCCGCGCTTCAAAGGCGAGCACGCGCTGCGCCGCTACCCGAACGGCGAGGAGCGCTGCATCGCTTGCAAGCTGTGCGAGGCGATCTGCCCGGCGCAGGCGATCACCATCGAGGCCGAGCCGCGCGAAGACGGCTCGCGCCGCACCACGCGTTACGACATCGACATGACCAAGTGCATCTACTGCGGATTGTGCGAGGAGGCCTGCCCGGTCGATGCCATCGTCGAGGGCCCCAACTTCGAGTACTCCACGGAAACGCGCGAGGAACTGATGTACAACAAGGACAAGCTGCTGGCGAATGGCGACCGCTGGGAGACCGAGCTCGCCAAGCGGCTAGAGCTGGACGCGCCCTATCGATGATCGCAACGATCTTCTTCTACATCTTCGCGGCGTTGCTGCTTGGCTCGGCGGCGACGGTGGTCAGCGCGCGCAATCCGGTGCACTCGGTGCTGTTCCTGATCCTGGCCTTCTTCAACGCCGCCGCGCTGCTCCTGATCGCGGGGGCCGAGTTCCTCGCGATGGTGCTGGTGATCGTCTATGTCGGCGCGGTCGCGCTGTTTTTCCTGTTCGTCGTCATGATGCTGGACGTCAACTTCGCGGAGCTGCGCAGCGGATTCCAGCGCTATCTGCCACTTGGCGCGACCATCGGCGCGATCCTGTTCATCGAGCTGGTGGTGATCTATGGCGGCTGGCAGATCGCCCCGCAGGCGGCGAGCCTGCGCCTGTCGGTGGCGCCGGCGATCAGCAACACCCAGGCGCTCGGCAACGTGCTTTATACCGACTACATCTTCCTGTTCCAGACGGCCGGCCTGGTGCTGCTGGTGTCGATGATCGGCGCCATCGTGCTGACACTGCGCGATCGCCGCACCTCGCGGCATCAGAACGTTGGCATGCAGAACGCGCGCACTGTCGCCGAGACGCTGGAGCTGGTCGAGGTGTCGGTCGGCGCCGGTGTGAAGGAGCTGGGCATCTACCGGCCGAAGCAACCGGTGCCCGTGCCGGAACCGGCGCATGCCGAGGCCGGCCATCACGGTCACGGCGCACCGCGTGCGCCGGAGGCACGTTAATGGAGGTGGTGGGATGGGCGTGATGGAAGTCGGCCTCGACCACTATCTCGTGGTCAGCGCGATCCTGCTTGTGCTGGGCATATTCGGCATCTTCCTGAACCGCAAGAACGTCATCATCATGATGATGTCGATCGAGCTGATCCTGCTCGCGGTCAACTTGAACCTGGTGGCGTTCTCGGCGGCGCTGAACGATCTGGCCGGGCAAATAATGGCGATGTTCGTGCTGACCGTCGCCGCCGCCGAGGCCGCGATCGGCCTGGCGATCGTGCTGATCTATTTCCGCAACCGCGGCTCGATCCAGGTCGAGGACGTGACGTTGATGAAGGGCTAGGTCGTGATTCTGTTGTATCCGTCGAAGCCGCAATATGTTCCTCCCCCTCCCNNCTTGAGGGAGGGGGTTGGGGGGAGGGGTTGGTGCCAGTACCGCGCCGGACATTCGTACCGCACCGACCCCTCCCCCCAACCCCCTCCCTCAAGGGGAGGGGGAGAAGAACAGCATGATCTACGCCGTTGCCGTCTTCGCGCCGCTGATTGGTGCCTTGATCGCCGGCCTGCTCGGCCGCGCCATCGGCGATCGTGCAGCGATCGGCGCTTCCATCACCGGCATGATCGTCGCGGCGATCTGCGGACCGCTCGCCTGCTTCCAGCTTGTCGGCGGCGCCACGGAGCCCGGCGTCGTTCCTGTCGCCACCTGGATCGATGTCGGTCATTTCCACGCCGGCTGGGCGCTGCGCTACGACGTGCTGTCCGCCGTCATGGTGGCGATGGTGTCGTTCGTTGCCATGCTGATCCATGTGTATTCGATCGGCTACATGGCGCACGACAGCTACCCGCGCTACCGCTTCTTCTCCTATCTCTCGCTGTTCACCTTCAGCATGCTGATGCTGGTGACCGCGGACAACCTGGTGCAGTTGTTCTTCGGCTGGGAAGGCGTGGGCCTCTGCTCCTACCTGCTGATCGGCTATTGGTATGATCGCCCGTCCGCCTGCGCCGCGGCAATCAAGGCGGTCATCGTCAACGCCATCGCCGACCTTCCGTTTACGGTCGGCATCGCACTGACCTTCATGACGTTCGGCTCCGTCGAGTTCGCCACCATCTTCCCGGCGGTCGCCGCGCACCAGGCCGACACCTACCGGCTGCTCGGCACCACCTTCCCAACCCTTGAGGTGATCGGTGTGCTGCTGTTCATCGGCGCGATGGGCAAGTCGGCGCAGCTCTTCCTGCATGTCTGGTTGCCCGACGCGATGGAAGGCCCGACCCCGGTCTCCGCGCTGATCCATGCCGCGACGATGGTGACCGCCGGCGTGTTCCTGATGGCACGCATGTCGCCGCTGATGGAATACGCGCCGTTCGCACTGGGCATGGTAACGGTCGTCGGCGCCTCCACCGCGCTGGTCACCGCGACGATCGGCTGCGTGCAGAACGACATCAAGCGGGTGATCGCCTACTCTACCTGCTCGCAGCTTGGTTACATGTTCGTCGCTGCTGGGGTCGGCGCCTTTCAGGCTTCGATATTCCACCTGATCACGCACGCCTTCTTCAAGGCGCTGCTGTTCCTGTCGGCCGGTTCGGTGATCCACGCGATGTCGGACGAGCAGGACATGCGCAAGATGGGTGGACTGTGGAAGCTGATCCCCTGGACCTGCACGGTGATGTGGATCGGCAGCCTGTCGATTGCCGGCATCCCGCCGTTTGCCGGCTCCTACTCGAAGGACGCTATCGTATCCGCCGCCTATGCGTCCGGCACCGGCGTTGGCATGTACGGCTTCGTCTGCACCGTTTTGGCGGCGTTCCTGACTGCATTCTACTCCTGGCGCCTGCTGTTCATGACCTTCCACGGCAAGCCGCGCGCCGACCATCATGCGATGGAGCATGTGCATGAAAGTCCGGCGGTGATGCTGGTGCCGCTGGTGCTGCTGGCAATCGGCGCCGTCGTCGCCGGCATGGCGCTGGACGGCATGTTCATCGGCGAGGGCTGGCAGGCGTTTTGGCGCGGCAGCATTTTCGTTTCCGCCAACAACCACGTGCTCGCCGCGATCGAGCAGGTGCCCGCCTGGGTGGAGTATGCACCTCTGGTCGTCGGGCTGGCCGGCATCGCGCTGGCCTGCGCGATGTACATCGTTTCCCCGCTGCTGCCGCATCGTCTGGCGACCGCCTTCCCGGGCATCTACCAGTTCCTGCTCAACAAATGGTACTTCGACGAGCTGTATGACCGGATCTTCGTGCAGCCGGCGTTCCGAGTGGCGGCCACTCTGTGGAAGGTCGGCGATGCCACGCTGATCGACGGTGTGCCGAACGGACTTGCGGAATTGGCCACCGACTCCTCGCGCCAGGTCGTCAAGCTGCAGACCGGCAACCTCGCCGTGTATGCGTTCTCGATGCTGATCGGCGTGGTCGCGCTGGTCAGCGTTTTCCTGTTGTTCCGGTGACGCGACATGAATGACGTTGGCTTCCCGATCCTGTCGCTGGTTACCTGGCTGCCGATGGTCGGCTGCCTGGTCATCATGTCGGTGCGGGGCGATGAGGCGACGGTAGCCTCCAACGCCCGCTGGACGGCGCTGTGGACCAGCTTGATCGTGTTCGCCCTGTCACTGATCCTGTGGGTGAAGTTCGACCAGACCGAGTCCGGCTTCCAGTTCATTGAGGAGGTCAAGTGGCTGCCGGAATACGGCGTCGGCTACAAGATGGGCGTTGACGGCATCGCGGTGCTGTTCGTTCTGCTGTCCACGCTGCTCACGCCGATCTGCATCCTGGCGAGCTGGGATACGATCACCCGCTCGGTGCGCGAATACATGATCACCTTCCTCATCCTCGAAACGATGATGGTCGGGATGTTCTGCGCGCTCGACTTCGTTGTGTTCTACATCTTCTTCGAGGGCGTGCTGATCCCGATGTTCCTGATCATCGGGGTGTGGGGCGGCCCGCGGCGCGTCTATTCCGCATTCAAATTCTTCCTGTTCACGCTGACCGGCTCGGTGCTGATGCTGCTGGCGCTGCTGGCCATGTGGTTCCAGGCCGGCACGTCGGACATCGTCGTGCTGCTGAAGACGCAGTTCCCACCGGGGATGCAGACTTGGCTGTTCCTGGCCTTCTTCGCCTCCTTCGCGGTGAAGGTGCCGATGTGGCCGGTGCACACCTGGCTGCCCGACGCGCATGTGGAGGCGCCGACCGCAGGCTCCGTCATCCTGGCCGGCGTGCTGTTGAAGATGGGTGCCTACGGATTCCTGCGATTCTCGGTGCCGATGTTGCCGCAGGCCTCGGTGGCATTCGCGCCGTTCATCTATACGCTGTCGGTCGTCGCCGTGGTCTACACCTCGTTCGTTGCGCTGGCGCAGGAGGACATGAAGAAGCTGATTGCGTATTCCTCGGTCGCCCATATGGGTCTCGTAACGATCGGCATCTTCACGTTCAACGTTCAGGGCATCCAGGGCGCGCTGTTCCAGATGCTGTCGCACGGCATCGTGGCGAGCGCGCTGTTCCTGGTTGTCGGCGTGGTCTATGACCGAATCCACTCGCGCGAGATCAGCCGCTACGGCGGCCTGGCCGATCGCATGCCGGTCTACGCCCTGGTGTTCATGCTGTTCACCTTTGCCGCCAACGGCCTGCCCGGCACCTCCGGCTTCGTCGGCGAGATCCTGGTGATCGTCGGCGCGACGCAGGTGAATTTCTGGCTGGCGCTGCTGGGCGGGTCGGGGATGATCCTGGGCGCCGCCTACATGCTGTATCTGTACCGTCGGGTGGTCTTCGGTCGGCTCACCAAGGTCGATCTGCGCGCCATCATGGATCTGTCGCCGCGCGAGATCGCGGTGTTCGCGCCGCTGGTGGTCCTCACGCTGTGGATGGGCATCTACCCGTCCAGCTTCACCAGCTTCTTCGACGCCTCGGTGGCGGCGATGGTGCAGCACCATGCGCAGGCGATGGCCGCGCCCGCGATGGACCCCGTGGGCGCCGTCGTGAAGCTGGCGCAGGTTCTGCACTGATGGGTGGGGTTGCATTGATGCGGGGAGCTGCATTCCCAAAAACGTCTCCCCCTCCCCTTGAGGGCTTGGGCCGCGAAGCGGACCAAGGGCGGGGGGGAGGGGGAGAACGGCATCGAAATGGCCCTGCACCGATGAACGGTTGGTACTGATGAACGCTCTCGCCCCGATGAACTGGACACTCGCGCTGCCGGAGCTGGTGCTGGCGATCGTCGGCATGGCGATCCTGCTGTTCGGCGTGCTGCGCAGCGGGGAAAGCACGTTCCTGGCCAGCATGTTCACGCTCGGCGGTTTCCTGCTCGCCGCCATCCTGGTGGCCTCGCGCGCGCCCGGCGTCGGCTTCCACGGTCAGTTCATTGTCGATCCGTTCAGCATGTTCATGAAGGAGCTGCTGCTGGCCGGCGCCGCGCTCGCACTGATCCTGTCGCTCGACTACAACCGGCACGAGGGCCTGGCGCGCTTCGAATTCCCGGTGCTGATGCTGTTCGCCGTGGTCGGCATGATGATCATGGCGTCCGCGTCCAACATGATGACGCTGTATCTCGGGCTCGAGCTGCTGTCCCTGGCGCTCTATGTGCTCGCAGCCTTCGCGCGCGACGACGTGCGCTCCACCGAGGCGGGGCTGAAATATTTCGTCCTCGGCGCGCTCGCGTCAGGCCTGCTGCTGTACGGCATTTCGCTGATCTACGGCTTCTCCGGCACGATGGACTTCGCTGAGCTTGCACAATTGCTGGCGAAGCCGGCGGCCGCATCGCCCGGGCTGATCGTCGGTCTGGTGTTCGTCATCGCCGGCCTGATCTTCAAGATCTCCGCGGTGCCGTTCCATATGTGGACACCCGACGTCTACGAAGGTGCGCCGACGCCGGTGACGGCGTTCTTCGCCACCGCGCCCAAGGTCGCGGCGATGGCGCTGATCCTGCGCGTCCTGTCCACGCCGTTCGGGCATCTTGTTGGGTCATGGCAACAACTGATCATCCTGGTCTCCATCGCCTCGATGATCCTCGGCGCGCTGGCCGCGATCGGGCAGACCAATATCAAGCGGCTGATGGCCTACTCCTCCATTGGCCACATGGGCTACGCGCTGATCGGCCTCGCACCCGGCACGCCGGAGGGCATTCGCGGCGTCCTGGTCTACCTGATCGTCTACGTGTTCATGAGCGCCGGCAGCTTTGCCTGCATCATCGCCATGCGTCGCCGCGGCCACGCGGTGGAGCAGATCAGCGAGCTTAGCGGCCTTGCGCGCACCGACCCCGGCCTCGCGTTGGCGATGGCGGTGTTCATGTTCTCGATGGCCGGCATCCCGCCGCTGTCGGGCTTTTTCGGCAAGCTGTACGTGTTCCTGGCCGCGGTGCAGAGCGGGCTGTGGGCGCTTGCCATCATCGGCGTGCTGACCAGCGTCGTGGGCGCCTTCTACTACCTGCGCATCGTCAAGGTGATGTATTTCGATGCGCCGGCGGAAGCGTTCGACCATCGCCCCGCCACGGTGTCCTTCGTCGCCGCGGTGACCGCGCTGTTCACCACCTTCTTCTTCATCTTCCCGGCCCCCTTCGTCGGCGCCGCCCAGGCCGCTGCGAAGGCGTTGTTCCAGTGAGGGGCGGTGGGCAGAATCCATCCGAGGTCTTTGTCAATCATTATGGATATTTCCTGCCATTGGCGGGACGGACGGGATTGACATCCGCATGGCGCACGAGCGGACGAATGCCAAGGAGGAGGGTCATGCACCTCGCGCGAAGCGCCATGACCTTGCCTTCCCCGCGATCTCTGCGATCTCTGCGATCTCGGTGTTAATGCGGCAGGGCCAATCGCACGAACCGTCGCCGGAGGGCTGCAACCTGCGGCTCCGGGGGGGGGATGGATTTGCGTCTGCTGCACGCAAGGAAGGGGTAACGCCGAGATCGCAGAGGCCGCAGAGATTGCAGAGAAGGCAAGGCCATTGCGCTTCGCGCCCAAGAACCTTCTGGACGGACACTGAGTGGTCGGGGATCAGGTGGCAGTGAGAAAAGGTTGGTGACGAATGACCTGTGACCGGCGAATAGGAACCAGACGTTGGTCACGCGCAGCGATAGCGCGTGACACTTCTCGCTGGCGATTGGCCACTGGTCACTGACGACTGACTCGGAGGGCACCATGTTGCTCGTCGTCGACGCCGGCAATACCAACGTCGTCTTCGCGGTGCATGACGATAATGCACGTGACGCCGGGGGCTGGCGCGGCACCTGGCGCATCCGCACCGACGCACAGCGCACCTCCGACGAATACGCCGTCTGGCTGATGGCGCTGCTCACACACGCCGGACTGCGCACGGACGACATCTCCGCCGCGGTCATCGGCACCGTGGTGCCAGCGGCACTGTATCACCTGCGCCGTCTGTGCCGCGACTGGTTCGCCGTCGAGCCGCTGATCGCCCGCGCCCCGCTCGACTGGGGCTTCGACATCCGCGTCGACAATCCCGCCGAGGTCGGCGCCGACCGCCTCGCCAATGCGCTCGCCGGCCACCAGCGCTTCGGCGGCCCGCTGATCGTGCTGGATTTCGGCACCGCCACCACCTTCGACGTGATCGGCGCCGACGGCGCCTATCTTGGCGGCGTGATCTGCCCCGGCATCAACCTGTCGCTCGGCGCCCTGCATCAGGCGGCCGCGCGGCTGCCGCGCATCGGCATCGGCCGGCCGCAGTCGGTGATCGGCCGCTCCACCGTCCCGGCCATGCAGTCCGGCATCTACTGGGGCTATGTCGGCATGATCGAGGGGTTGATCGCACGCATCCGCGCGGAATACGGCGGGCCGATGAAGGTCGTCGCGACCGGCGGACTGGCGCCGCTGCTCGCTGAGGGCACCCTGGTGATCGACCAGATCGACCCCGATCTGACGCTCGAGGGGTTGCGGCTGTTGGCGGAACGCAACCCCGCGCCCACATTGTCGCGTGAACGCGCACGATTGATCGAACACGAGTAAACACACCGAATGAACGATTCCATCGGAGACCTTGCCTTCCTGCCACTCGGCGGGACGGGCGAGATCGGCATGAATTTCAACCTGTACCGCTGCGACGAACGTTGGCTCGCGGTGGATTGCGGCATCGGCTTCGGCGGCGCGGAGCTGCCGGAGGTCGATATCATGGTCGCCGATCCGTCCTTCATCGCCGAGCGCCGCGACCGGCTGCTCGGTCTGGTCATCACCCATGCGCACGAGGACCATCTCGGCGCCGTCGCCTGGCTGTGGCCGCAACTGAAATGCCCGGTCTACGCGACGCCATTCGCCGCCGCCGTGCTGCGCCGCAAGCTGGGCGAGGCGCACCTGCTCAACCAGGTGAAACTGCACGTCATTCCACCGGGAGGCGTGATCGAACTGAAACCCTTCTCCCTGCGCTTCATCCGCATGGCGCATTCGATCCCGGAATCCCAGGCGCTGGCGATCACGACGCCGTACGGCGTGCTGCTGCACACCGGCGACTGGAAGTTCGACCCGACCCCGCTGATCGGCCCGCCGACCGACGAGGCCGCGCTGGCCGCGTTGGGCAACGCCGGCGTGCTGGCGATGATCTGCGATTCCACCAACGCCATGGTGGAAGGTCATTCCGGCAGCGAGGCCGAGGTGCGCCAGAGCCTCGGTGCGTTGATTCGCGGCCTGTCGGGCCGCGTGGCAGTGACCTGCTTCGCGTCCAACGTCGCGCGGTTCGAGTCGATCGCGCTGGCGGGGCAGGACTGCGGGCGCAGTGTCGCCCTGGTCGGAAGGTCGCTGCGCAACATTGAGGCGGCGGCACGCGAATGCGGCTACCTCGCCGGCCTTCCGGCCTTCCTGCGGGAGGACGACGTCGACGACGTCCCCGACGACAACCTGTTGATGCTGACCACCGGCAGCCAGGGCGAGCCGCGCTCGGCGCTGGCGCGCATCGCCCAGGACAACCATCCCCGCGTGGCACTGGGGGAGGGCGATACGGTGGTGTTCTCCTCGCGCGTCATCCCCGGCAACGAGCGGGCGATCACCGCCGTGCAGGACGCGCTGGTGCGCCGCGGCGTGCGGCTGATGACCGACGACGACCACCTCGTGCATGTCTCCGGCCACCCGGCGCGTGATGAGCTGCGCCGCCTGTATCGCCTGGTGAAACCGCGCTACGCGGTCCCCGTGCACGGCGAGTGGCGCCACCTGACGGCGCATGCCGAGCTTGCGCGGGAGGCCGGCGCGGAGCCCGTGCTGCTGGAGGACGGTGACGTGCTGAACCTCGCCCCCGGCCGGGTGCAGGTGGTCGACAGCGCGCCCACTGGCCGCCTTGTGGTGGACGGCAATCGCCTGGTGCCGCTGGGCGGCGGCGTGATGGCCGCACGCAAGCGCATGCTGTTCAACGGCGTCGCGGTTGCCAGCCTGGCGGTCGACGCCGCCGGGCGGCTGCTCGGCCGGCCCCGCCTCAGCGCCCCGGGCCTGTTTGAGCTGGACGATCCCGAGACCGACCGTATCACCGGCGAAATGGCCGCCTCCCTCGCTGACCTGCCCATCTCGCTGCGGCGCGACGACACCGCGCTGACCGAGGCCGCGCGTGCCGCGCTGCGCCGCGCCTTGGGTAAGCGGCTGCAAAAGCGTCCTCTGGTCGAGGTGCACGTGCTGCGCGTGCCCTGAGATGAAGGCGCCCAGGGATGAGCGTGCCGTTAGATTAAGGCGCCCGGGGATGAAGGTGCCGTGAGATGAACTGGTTCACCGGGTGCGTGCTGTATGTCCTGATCTGGTGGGTGGTGCTGTTTGCCGTGCTGCCGTTCGGCACGCGCCCGGTTGCGCAGGCCGACGCACACACCGGCTGGCGTGGCGCGCCCGAGCAGCCCCGGCTGCTGCGCAAGGCCATCGCCACGACGGTCGTGGCGGCGATCGTCTGGCTGGGGGCCTACCTGCTGATCACCAGTCCCTGGTTGAGCTTCCGGCACGGTTGGCTGGCGGGGCCGCCGCTGTAACCCTCGACTCGCTTGCGGCGGCGTCCGTCGTGGCGGTTTGCTGTGTTGCCACGCGATCGCATCCAGCCGGGGATTGCTTCCAGCCGGGCCACCGGATCGAAATCGCTACCGGTCACCGCGACCATTTATGAGGCGGCCCACGGCGCGCAGGGGACTTGTGAGGCGCCATGACGTGGATCCCCGCAACAGGGCGACTTCCGTCCGCAACGCCTGGATGTCGCGTTGCAGGAGGTCCACCCCGGTTCACCGGGATCGGCAGCGGCTTCATGAACGGGCGCGGATTCCGGCGAGGCAGCGGCAGGCGGTGATGTCGGGGACACCTCAACGGCACTCCTGCGCTCGTTGCTCGCCTTGCTACCGAGCGCATCCGCCACGACACGGCGGAAATCTTCTGGCGTTTCCCCGACCGGGGTCCAGTCACTGTCGAACAGGGCCGGGTTTCCGGTCATCCGATGGCCTTTGACCCGGTACTCACCTACTTCGAAGACAACAACGCTGTCGTAGAAGGAGATCGACGTCGTGCGATCGCCAACCGCGCTCCGTGATATCGCGCCGCGACGGTATTCGGCGTGCATTTCATCGACGCAGCTTTTGGCCCGCTCGATGAACGGGTCAGGGGGATGCAACCCCCCGCCATGATCGGACCAGTAAGCCGCGTGCAGGTCTTCAACGAGATAGACGCCATTCTTTGCCACCAAGGGAAACATAAAGTCGAAGGTCACATTAGATATGGGGCTGAAAATGGCCGCCGTCGTCGATAACAATGTCCGGGTGACCGAATTCGGCGACCACCTCCGCAAGGAATGCAAGGTCATCCTGACTACCGATCCGGACGTGGATCTGGCTGTCTTCGAGCTGCTTGCAGCGCGGATCACTAGTGTCCGGCGAATAGGTACGCGATTTCAATGGGTTATGTAATATCACACCTCCGAATCTGTAGATCGAATTATAAACCTGTGATCCTATCATCGTCTTTTGAAATACTTTGCCCGAAAGGATACCCTCCAATGTGTAGGTCGAGGTCGCGAAATCGGCCGCTTTACAAGTCGAAATCGGCCTATCCGCTCGCAAAGAGCTGCTGGTCCGCAAAACTGAGTTCAAATCGACACCACCCAAAATTTTCAAAAACCCTTATAGGATAGGCACTTCTACGCCGATCGTTCGCATTACTCCGGACAGCAGTGAGCGCGGATATATATCAATGCCGACGATGATCGCAAATGGCCCAAAATAGTCGCGCCATTGCTGCAGGGAGCCTCCTTCTCCGACACCGATTTCGAAGATCGTGACGTGGCGATTGCGGAATCGTGCGGAATGTTGCTCGTAGAGCGCAAAGTATTGATACCATTTATGAATTCTATTGTGGTTGTCCTTAAAGAAGTCACCGTATAGTGTCACATTTGATCTCCAAATTGGTTACGGATACTTATGCACCTACGCCCTGACCTGGTGCGAACGGAAAGACAATGGCGCGGCCAAACTGATCGCCGACAGGACAGATCGCCGACAGCCAGGTTCGAGCGGTTGCGAAAAGAGTCATACAGGGTTCCTTCGTAGCTTCTCCGGCCGTCGCTTGCGACAATCTCGCGTCGTGGCTGCGGAGCCACGCCGATTGGTCGACGCAATCCTACTAGCATTGCGCGGGACGTTCACGTGAATCAAGGCGCGACCGCAGGGCCATCGGGTGAACGGGTGAATGGAGGAAAGGCGAACGTTCAGCCGATTCACTGCCATTGCGAGGAGCGACCGGTTCACTGTCATTGCTTGGAGCGCAGCGACGCGGCAATCCCCACGAGGGAGTGCAACCGCCAGGGGATTGCTTCGCTGCGCTCGCAATGACGGCAACTGCCGGGACAGCGACATCCAGACAGCGACATCCAGGGCAGCAACCGCCGGGGCAGCGACATCCAGGACAGCAACATCCGGGTGGGTCCATCGCTTTACCTGGTTGCCCTGGGCGCGACCGCGCGAGCCGATCGAATTGGACTGACCTGTCGCTGCCACTGCCCGCACAGCCGCCGGTCGCCGTCACGCGGTGGCGCAATCTCTCGCCGACTGTCGTCGCGTTGCGCCGAAGCCCCGGCGTCCGGCAGATCGGGCGACTGCAGCGACGCTGTTGACGGATTCGTCCCCGGCCGGCGGCGTGGCGGCGGGCTGGAACCTGATCGATGTCCCGCATTTTCAGCGCTGTCGATGCCCGTTGCTTAGAAATTGGGCGGTCAGTGTCTATCTTGTGTCATGTTGCCTAGAGGCGCGCCACAATCGGCCTGGAAGCCCAAAATTTGTGCCCGGAGAGTGCATTTTTTGGTGGACCAGCGCGCCGAGCCGTAGAATCATGACGGCAGGAAGAGGAGTGTCTCCTCG
The DNA here is from genome assembly GCA_003151425.1 of Acetobacteraceae bacterium. Classification (GTDB taxonomy): domain Bacteria; phylum Pseudomonadota; class Alphaproteobacteria; order Acetobacterales; family Acetobacteraceae; genus Palsa-883. The sequence continues at coordinate 14,352 of PLXO01000206.1, read as the reverse complement.
ACCTGCCGTGTGACTGGCGTTTCCTCCCTAAACTTGGCCCGCTGCGCCATTGGCGCGCGGGCCTTCTCTTTTTTTCCCATATCTCGCCCGCCGAGTCGAGTGATTTTGTCCGGATTGGGGCGAGTTTGTGTGATTTTGTTGCGTGCGACTCTTGTGCGGCGCACAATTCTATTGCCGTGCAGCATGGGGCAGTGCGGCGGTCAGCCATCTGGTCTCCTGCGCCGCCACCCGCGACAGTCCGGGGAATTCGGGTTAGGGTCGCTCCTGACGAACGCGCGCCCATGAACGCCCAAGGACGGACCAAACCGCGATGCGCCTCTCCCATAGTTTCGTGCCCACGCTGAAGGAAACCCCGAGTGAGGCACAGATCGCCTCGCACCGGCTGATGCTGCGGGCCGGCCTGGTGCGGCAGACCTCGGCCGGCATCTACGCCTGGCTGCCGGTGGGCTTCCGCGTGTTGAAGAATATCGAACGCATCGTGCGCGAGGAGCAGAACGCCGCCGGCGCGCAGGAAATCCTGATGCCGACGATCCAGCCGGCCGAGTTGTGGCGCGAGAGCGGGCGCTACGACGGCTACGGCAAGGAGATGCTGCGCATCGTCGATCGGCACGACCGCGACATGCTGTATGGCCCCACGAACGAGGAAGTGGTCACCGATCTGTTCCGCCAGTCGGTGAAGAGCTATCGCGAACTGCCGCAGATTCTGTACCACATCCAGTGGAAGTTTCGCGACGAGGTGCGCCCACGCTTCGGTGTGATGCGCGGGCGCGAGTTCCTAATGAAGGACGGGTATTCCTTCGATCTGGACTACGCCGGTGCCGTGGTCAGCTATCGCAAGATGATGCTGACCTATATGCGCACCTTCCAGCGCATGGGGCTGAAGGCAATCCCGATGGAGGCCGAGAGCGGCCCGATCGGCGGCGACCTGTCGCACGAGTTCATCATCCTGGCGCCGACCGGCGAGAGCCAGGTGTTCTACGACGCCGCGTTCGAGGAGATCGACTATCTCAGCCAGGCCGCAGGCGGCTTCAGCCATGACAATGCGACGGATCTGGAACGGTTCTTCAAGGAAATGACGACGCACTACGCCGCGACCGACGAGAAGCATGATGCAACGAAATGGGCGCAGGTCGACGCAGGCCGCCGCCGCGAGGGCCGTGGCATCGAGGTCGGCCACATTTTCTACTTCGGCACCCAGTATTCGAAGCCGATGGGCGCCACGGTGGCTGGCCCGGACGGCAAGCCGATCATTCCGGAGATGGGCAGCTACGGCATCGGCGTCTCGCGCCTGGTCGGCGCAGTGATCGAGGCCAGCCATGACAGTGCCGGCATCATCTGGCCGGACAGCCTGGCGCCATTCAAGGCGGCGATCCTCAACTTGCGTCTCGGCGATGCAGCCTGCGATGCGCTGTGTGAGGCGCTGTACGCGAAGCTTGGGAGCGCCGCGCTGTATGATGATCGCGAGGAGCGGGCGGGCGCGAAATTCGCTGATGCGGACCTGATGGGGCATCCTTGGCAAATCATCGTCGGCCCGCGTGGTGCGGCCGCGGGGAAGGTGGAGTTGAAGCGGCGCGCGACCGGCGAGCGGCTGGAGTTGTCGCCGGAGGACGCGTTGGCGAGGATCGGCGCCTGACCGCGGTCCGCGTGATGTTGCAAACAGAACTGCTTCTTCTCCCCCTCCCNNGGGAGGGGGAGAAAAAGAAGAGTCGACCTAATGTTTGGCCCGTTCGAACGCGCGGTCGCCGGGCGCTATCTGCGCGCGCGCAAGGGCGAACGTTTCGTCTCCATCATCGCGATCTTCTCCCTGATCGGCATCGCGCTTGGCGTCGCCACGCTGATCGTGGTGACCAGCGTGATGAGCGGCTTCCAGATCGAGCTGGAGCGCCGCATCCTGGGAGTGAACGGCCACATCGAGATCGAGGCCTACGCCGGCCAGGCGATCGACGGCTACGCGCCGCTTCTGGCGAAGATCCGCGCCGTGCCGGGCATCGTCTCCGCGCTCGCCGTGCTGGATGGCCAGGCGCTGCTGACCACGTCGAACGGCGGCGCGCGGGGCGGCCTGGTGCGCGGCGTCACGCTGGAGGATCTGCGCGCGCTGGCGCCGGTCAGTCACAACATCGTCGCCGGGAGCCTGGAACAGTTCACCGGCGACGACGCGATCGCCGTCGGCGTCGGCCTGGCGGAGCTGTATCGGCTGCGCATCGGTGATGCGCTGACAGTGATCTCGCCGAACGGAGCCGCGACGGCCTTCGGCACCATCCCGCGCGTAAAAGCCTACAAGGTGGTGGCGATCTTCAATGCTGGTCTGGAACAATACAATTCCGGCGTGGTGTTCCTGCCGCTGGGCGCGGCGCAGATATTCTTTCAGAAGCCGAACGCCATCACGGGCATCGAGATCCGCGTCACGGACCCTGACCAGGTCGCCGACCTGCTGGCGCCGCTGCGCCAGATCCTGACCGGGCGCCAACTGCTGCTGCGCGACTGGCGCCACGCCAACGACACCATCATCGGCGTGCTGCAGGTGCAGAAGGACACCATGTTCATCGTGCTCGGCATGATCGTGCTGGTGGCGGCGTTCAACGTGATCTCGTCCCTGATCATGCTGGTGAAGGACAAGCGCGGGGACATCGCGGTGCTGCGCACGATCGGCGCCTCGTCCGGCGCGGTGCTGCGCATTTTCCTGATGTGCGGCGCCTTCGTCGGCGTGTCCGGCACGGTGATCGGGACGCTGCTCGGCATCGTCGTGTGTCGCAACATCGTCGCCATCCAGCACCTGATCGAGCAGATCAGCGGGGGCAAGGTGTTCGATTCCTCGGTGTTCATGCTGACCGAGCTGCCGAGCAGCATCGACTGGGGCGACGTGGCGCGGGTCGTTGCGCTGGGCCTTGCTCTGTCGTTGCTGGCGACGCTGTATCCGAGCTGGCGCGCCGCGCGGACCGATCCGGTGGAGGCGCTGCGGCATGAATGAGCCGCTACGGTTGCAAGGTGTGCAGCGGACCTACCGCAGCGAGTCGGGCGCGCTGCCGGTGCTGCGCGGGGTCGATCTGACGCTGGAAGCGGGCGAGATCGTTGCACTGGTGGCGCCATCGGGTGCCGGCAAGTCGACGCTGCTGCATCTCGCCGGCCTGCTCGACCGGCCGGATGGAGGGTCGATCCTGGTCGCCGGCCGCGACGCGGGCGTGCTGTCCGATGCCGCGCGCACCGCGATACGGCGCGACACCATCGGTTTCGTTTACCAGATGCACCATCTGCTGGCCGAGTTCAGCGCGCTGGAGAACGTGATGCTGCCGCAGATGATCGCCGGCCATCCGCGTCGCGCCGCCGCGGCGCGGGCGCGTGAATTGTTGGGCGTGTTCGGCCTGGGCGAGCGCGCGCAGCATCTACCCGGCAAGCTCTCGGGCGGCGAGCAGCAGCGTGTGGCGATCGCCCGCGCGCTGGCCAATTCCCCCGCCGTGCTGCTGGCCGACGAGCCGACCGGCAATCTGGATGTGGCGACCGCCGGCGTGGTGTTCGAGGAACTGCTGCGCGTCGTGCGCGAGCAGCGCGTGGCGGCGCTGATCGCCACCCACAATCCGGAGCTGGCGGCGCGCATGGACCGCACGGTGACGCTGCGCGACGGGCGCGTGGCCGGGGCGTGACGCGACCGGGTCCCAGCGACCGCCAAGCCGCCAACCGGCAACGCCGTCAGATCTCGATCAACGTCACGCAAGCGGTCCGTGCGGCGCGGCGCAGGTCGCCATCGCGTGTCGCCAGTTCAATCCCGCGCTGCTTGGCTAGATCCAGGTAGGTGGCGCCGCAGATGGTCAGGCGGTGCGCGCGTGCCGAAAGCAGCATCGCACCGCGCATGCCGCCCGATTCATCGACCGTCTCCACCGGCAGGATGTCGAACAGGTCGAGCAGTTCGGCACAGCGCTCCAGCGTGATGCAGTTGCGGCGTTCGGCAACCAGCAGGCCGGGACTTGGCCCCGCCCTCGGTCCGCGTCGCGGCCCACACCGTCAAGGGGAGGGAGCGTGGTGGAGCGCCCTGTCGTGACCTGCCCACTCGACCAGCCGCGCGGCGTTGCCGGCCCAGGTGTAGCGCCGTCGCTCGATCTCCGCGCGCGCGGCCGCGCCGAGCCGTGCGCGCAACGTCACGTCGCCGGCCAGGCGCAGCACCGCACGCCATACCGCGTCGGGGTCCGCGGGGTCGAACAGCAGGGCGGTTTCCCCATTGGTCAGGATTTCGCGGATGTTCGGCTGGTCGGGTGCGACGATCGCTCGGCCGGCCGCCATGTAATCGAAGATCTTCAGCGGCGACGCATAGGCCACCGCGCGCGGCTGCAGCGCGATGTCGAACCCCGCCACCAGGCGCGGCACGTCCTCATGCGGCGCCAGGCCGGTGAAGCGAACGCGGTCGGCGATGCCGAGTGACGCCGCCTGCCGCTCCAGCGCCGCGCGCGCCGGTCCGTCGCCGACGACCACCAGATCGAGGCGCGGCGTCCGGGCGTGCTCGGTCCCGGTCTGTTCGGCCCCGGTCCGCTCGGCCCCGGTCTGCTCCGCCAGGGCCGCGATCACCGCATCCAGCCCGTGCCAGTCGCGAACGAAGCCGACGAATCCCAGCACCAGCGGATCGGGTGCGGGGGGGCGCGCCGGCAGGTCGGCGAAGGCAGCGGGATCGATGCCATTCGGCACCACCTCGATCCGGTCCGGGGCCACGCCGGCGGCGGCGATCATGGACTTCAGCACGCCGGTCACCGCCACGACGCGGGTCGCCGCGCGCCAGGTCCGCCCCTCCAGCCGCCGGGCGAGACGCCGCAGGCGCAGCCCGGCGAAGCGTGTCCGTTCGTCAGCGATGGGCGCGTTGACCTCCAGGTAGAACGGGACGCCGATCCGGCCGGCCAGCCAGGCGCCGGCGAGATAATAGAGGTTGTAGCGCTCGTAGATGATGTCGGGGCGGAACGTGTTGGCGGCGCGGCGCAACCGGCGATAGGCTGGCAGGTTGTAGGCGAGCTCCGCCAGCTCCCCGATGGCCGGCGGCAGCCGCGCGCGGATCAACGCGACCAGGCGGCTTTCGGCCCCGAACGCCGCCTGCTGATAGAAGCCGGGGCCGACCACCAGCACCTCGTTTCCCGCCTGGCGCAGCGCGGCGACCATCTGCTCGACATGCACGCTCTGGCCGTCGCGCGACTGAATACGGTGGCTATAGAGAATCCGCATCGCGCTACAAGGCCAGCGCCTGACGGACGCGGCCGAGCGCGTGGCGGGCGAGGAAGGCGAGACCGCGCGGGCGGCGCGGATTGGCCAGCACGATGCCGATGCGCTGGCGGCGCTCGCGTGCCCAGAGCCGCTTGTAGGGATCGTCGCCGCGGCCGAAATCGATCCGACCGACATGCTCCTGATCCAGCAGGTGTTGCAGCATCAGCGCGGTCAGCACGGTTCCCGGGGACAGGGATTTCGCGGCCTCGTCATGCGCGAGTTTCAGAACCGTCGCCTGAGCGTCCTCCACGATCCAGAATTGCGCCGCCACCGGCTGGTCGTCGCGCCAGTAGAGGCCAAGCCGCAGCGCAACGCATCATCACGGCGCGTCAGCGCAACGCATAGTCGGCATAGCCGAGCCATTCGTGCACCGCGTAGTAGGTGATCTGCCAGCCATAGACCTGCGGCAACAGATCGAACAGCGAAAGGCCCGGATACCGGTCGAGCTGCACAGGCGCGGGAGTCACATTGATCCCGAAATGGTGAAACGCGAGCATTGCCCGCCGCAAGTGCCAGGCATGGGTGACGAGATAGACCGAACCGACGCCGTTCGCCCGCAGCATCTGGGCGGAATATTCCGCGTTCTCCCAGGTGTCGCGCGACCGCGGCTCGATCCATCGCACCGGGATCTGGAAATCGTCCCGCAGGCTCTGTGCCATCACCGCCGCGATCGGCGCATCACCAGGTCGCAGCACACCGCCGGTGACCAGGATCGGAAGCTGCACCCGGCGGAACAAGGCACCGCCGGCACGTTCGCGCTCCAGGCTCAGACGGCCTGGTCCGAAACCCGGGTCGTCGCCGCCGTAACGATCGATATCCGCGGTGAGAATGACGATGGCGCCGGGCTTGCTGTCCGGGGCCGCGTCCGACGGAAGATGTTGCTCTAGGGCAACGAGCAGGGTGCCACCGAAGAACGGCATCGACAGCACGAGGAGAAGGACGCAGCACACCGCGGTCAGCAGTTCCCCAAGTCGGCGGTGCCAGCGCCGCACGATCAGTCCGGCCACCGCCAGCAACGGCAGGTTGGCCGGCGGCAACAGCAGCATGACCAGGATGCCCTTCAGCGTGACACGCCTCCGAATATGCGCTTGTGCGGGTGCGCGTTAGCCGGGCGGGCCAAACCAGTCCAGCACCCGCCGCAGCCCGTCGCGCAGCGCCTCCGGCCGGGCGAGGCCAAGCACCTGGCGGGCCAGGTCCGGCGATCCGACCGAGTGACGGATCTCGCCGGCGCGCGGCGGGGCGTGTCGGATTTCGGCAGGCACGCCAGCGAGCGTTGCGATGGTGTGTGCCAGCTCGATGACGCTGGTGGCGATGCCGGTGCAGATATTGAACACGGGCGCGTCCGGGAATACCGGCGTACCGGGGGAGAGCCGCGCCGTGACGGCCCCCTGGGCAATCCCCTGGGCGGCGCGCAGTGCGACGACCACGTCGGCGACGGTGATGAAGTCGCGGGTCTGTCCGCCGTCGCCGAAAATGTCGATTGCCGCACCGCGCCGCACCCGCTCGCAGAAGATCGAGACGACACCGGAATAGGGCGGGCGTGGGTCCTGGCGTGGGCCGTAGACGTTGAAGAAGCGCAATCCGACCGTCGGCACGTGGTGCACGTGGCTCGCCACCACGGCGTGCAGCTCGCAGGCGTATTTGTCGGCGCCATAGGCGGAGAGCGGACGCTTGGTCGCGGCCTCGGTGATCGGCAGGTCCGCGCAGTCGCCATATACCGCGGCGGAGGAGGCATAGATAACCGGCACCGGCCGCTTCTGGCGACGCACCTCGTCGAACAGCGTGATGGTGCCCGTCAGGTTGGCGCGATGCGTGCCGAGCCAGTCCTCGACCCCGCGGGCGACCGAGGCGATAGCGGCGAGGTGGAAGCAGCCGTCGACGCCGGCGACGGCTGCTTCCACCGCGGCCGGATCGGCGATGTCGCCCTCAATCAGCTCCACGCCCGGCGGCAGGTTGGCGCGCAGGCCGGTGGACAGGTCGTCGAGCACGCGCACGGCGTGGCCGTCGCCCGCCAGTGCGTCGCAGAGATGCGAGCCGATGAACCCGGCGCCGCCGGTGACGAGGTAGGTGGATTGCGCCATCGGTCGGGACTAGCCCGGAACGGGCCGCGGCGCCAATGGGAAGTGGTGCAGCGCGGCAGATGAATGGGCTTGCCTGGCACGCCGCGCTGTGTTATCTATAATAACAGAGACAAATTGAGCAGTGCACGATGGCCTCCGACCCGCTTTCATTCGACGAGATAAAGCTGCCGTTCATCTTCGTCCCGCACGGCGAGCCGGAGCCGACTGAGTGGCTGCATCGCCACCCCGACTATATCAAGCTGCCGGCGACCTTTATGCCGCGTGCGCGTGGCGATCGCCAGGCCGATCCGGTGGCTGGAGTCCCCCCGCCTGCCCAGCGCAACTCAGCGGGCGAACCAGCGGCATCGTCCAACCCGGACGGGCCGATGCCGCAAGCCGAGAACGGCAGTTTCGAGCAGACGCATGCGACGCCCGGCATCGCGTCGCTATCCGGCGATCCGATCGCGGCCTATCGTATGGCGAGCGACGCATTGGGGACGGCCGCGAGTGCTCACGCGTCCGGCCGCGGCGCCGGGCCTGACGCGCCGACAGGCGCCGCCGTGGCGAGCGACGCGACCAGCGCAGACCGGACGCATACGGATACTGGTCAGGCGGAGGACCCAACGGCGCCCGACCCGTTCGTGGACGATCAAGGCAAACCGGTGCTGGGCCGCCACTGAAAGCCGATGTTGCGTTTGGCCGCGCTCGACCCGCATGTCTTCGTCGTGCGAGGACTGGCGGATCGGCGAGCCGCGGAGGAGCTTCCTCGCTCAGGGTTGGAAGGCAGTGACCTGGCGCCATTCGTACTCATGGCGGAGCACCTGGCCAAATTCAGATACTGGGGCACGTGGGATGCACAGCGTCTCGGCGGTAAGTTCCACAATGAATTCGTGGACTATTCGACCGTCGCGATCGGCCGGTGTGCGGCAGCCGCCGGGATCTCCAGGAGCACCATCCTCTTCATCCAGGATGCCGACGCGCTGGTAGGAAGTACCTACAAGGCCGGTACTCACGCATGGCAGACTTGGTTTTTCCATGATCGGAACTTTGAATTCAAATCATGCCAGGGATTAGATAGTCGGTATTTCTAACGATCGTTGGATAGCAATCGATGCACGTCGTCAGTACTCCGTATTGTTGGGGGGATGCCTCAACGCTGATTGGCCGGCGCCAACAGCGGCCACAGATCGGCGCGCCAGCGCAACGCAATCGCCAGCGTGGCCGCCAGGCCGATACAGCAATACAACGTCACCGTCGGCGCGAACGCGATTCGGTCGATCAGCGCACCAGCCGGCAGCAGACCCAGCGGCAGCCCATAGATCGCGAACATGCGCACCCCCATCACGCGGCCACGAAAGCGCGGGCCGGCGCTGTGCAGCAGCATGACCGACATGGGCACCATGCTGAGGCTCTGCGCGAAACCGGCCAGCATCAGCATGGCGCTGCCGCCAGCGACCGTCGGCATCCGTACGAACACCAGCAGCATCGCGTACCACACCATGGCGAAGACCAGCATCATCCGCGCCGGGCGGATCAGCCGGCTGGCGACGCTGATCGCGATGGAGCCCGCCAGCGCGCCGATCGCGAAGCTGGCGACCAGATAGCCGAGTCCAGTCTGGTTGATGTGGTAGATATCCCGCGCAACATAGGGCAGCAGCCCACTGGTGAGCGGAAACGCCGTCATATTGACCAGGAAGGCCAGCCACATCGCCGCCAGCGAGCAGGGCGTATCCCACACGTAGGACAGCCCCTCGCGCAGATCGCGCCACATCGAAGCGGGCACCGTATCAACCGTTGCGTGGCGGGCACGCGCGGCGCCCACGCCGAGGGTCAGCAGAAAGCCGACAAGATAGAAGCAGGTGATCACCAGGTAGGCGCGCCCCATGCCGACCGCCGCGAACAATCCGGCGCCGGCCAGCGATCCAACCACCCGCGCGGAATCCGAGGTCGTGCGCGCCGCGCCGACCGCGGCGGTGAACCGGTCGGCCGGCATCGTTTCGGCGACCAGCGCGTTACGCATCGCCAGGTCGGACGAGCGGATCATGCCGGACAGTGCTGCGATGACGAACACCGGGACCGCGCTCAACCGGCCGGTAAAAGCGAAGCTCATCAGCGTCGCGGCCGACACGGCGTAGCTGGCGCGCATGGCGCACAGCACCGTGCGATGGCCGATCCGGTCGCCCACCATGCCGATGACCGGCGCGAACAATGTGCCGAGATACTGGATCGAGGCGAAGGCGGTAAGCAGCACGACCGAACCGGTCTCGACCAGCACAAACCAGCCGAGGATCACGTTCTCCATCTCGAAGCCCCAGGAGGTCAGCAGGTCGGCCGGCCACTGGAAGCGAAAGCTGCGCACCTGGAACGGCGCGAGCAGCGAGAGCGACGCCATCGCGCTCAGCCCGTCCCGTGCACGGAACGGTCCGAACCGCCCCGGTCGCGCCGACAGCAAGGACCAGCCGCGCGATGGCGATGCCTCGCCCGCTGCAATTGACGTTCCCCCGAATGATTGGCCGCATCGGCCGTTTGCGCCAAAGGCTACGCCGGGACTCGTGTCCGGCTCAATCGTGCGCCGCCCAAGGGGTGGCAGGCGTCGGCCGCTTCCCGAGGCAAGGCCGGACGCGCCGGTTTCCACCCATTCGGTGATGCGTGACCGCAACAGGTGGTCGGGGGCGGGGGCCGTGGTCGTGCCCCATCGCGTGCATGTTTAAGTGGATGGGCCTTCCGGCCCTTATTGCGCCCGTGCAACCGGGGCTGCGTCACCTGAAAGCTTTATTCCGTTCAATGACATGAAGATCCTGCTCCCGTAGCTCCCCCTTAGCGTCGTGCTTCGCTCGCTCGGCCTGGTCGATGATCATGAGAGCCTCGCCACCCCCGGGCCGGGACATCGTGGCGTTGCCGGCTTGCGGACCGGTGCGGATGATCACTACGCGCCAATTGCGCGGATAGACGTGGACGATGACACGTTCGCTTCTGACAAGGTGCCGCATTATCTTTGGGATGCTACTGGATGCTATCGGGTGACCGTGCGTGCAAAGGAACGCTGCGATCTCCGGGTTCGTTGGGCATCTGTGACCCTCAGCCACAGCCTTCTCAATCAGTGAGAAAACCCAATCGTCTCTGGTCGTTGCCATCGCCATCCTCATGGATCGATTCGCCATACGGCCGGCCACTATCTTAGGTCATGATGCCACCTTTCAAGGGGGATGCCGAATCCCTGGAAAGCGCCGTAGGGTTCAAAGCGCGCTACTCGTAGTCTGTAGACTTGAAGACATCATTTCAAAACGATTGGCCGTACACGCCTGTGAGGAGTCGCTCCCGAACAATGCCCAAAAAGCAGCTTCGAAAACCAACCAGGAGCCTGCGGCGCATTCTCGCCGCCAATCTCCGGTCTTTTCGACGGGAGCGACAAATTTCCCAGGAAGAGTTGGCCGATCTCTGTGGGCTGCACAGAACTTACATTGGTTCTGTCGAGCGAGCTGAGCGCAACGTTACGCTCAGCACCTTAGAGGTGCTTGCCAAAGTCCTCGGCGTGTCAGTTCCCGAACTGCTCACGCCAGGCGGCCATGACAATAGCACCTCCGACTGATCCCCACCGATTCGTTGAAGCGATACGCCGAGGCGGGTTGTCGATCTATGACCCGATCGCGGTCGGTGACCCAAGGCTCTGGATTCCGACGCCGGAGTTGCAAGCGCTGCTCGACAACGGACTACGCGGGGTCTCGTTGGCCGGCCTGCCTCTCCGGACACGATCGAAAGTCGTCAAGGGACATGTGTGCGAGGTGCTCGGCTATCCAGTTCCGCACAGGTTTCAGAAAACGCAGCCCAGATTCCCCGGCCAGATGTTCGACACCTATGTGCAGAAATCGAACAATCTCCAGGTCTTTAATGAAAAACTATCGGCGACGCGCCGCTACGTTCTAATTCGCGTCTCGGATTCTGACCGCATAACGCGTGTCAAGGTCGTGACCGGTGACTCTCTGGCAATCCTGGATACCACGGGCACACTGACACAGAAATATCAGGCGCGGTGCGATCCACGCGATCGCCCAACTGAGTTGGTCGTTGACTCTGACACCCAAACTCTTACCCCATTTGTCACTTCGACCGTTGACCTGCGACAGGTCGCAACGCCTGTTAAGCACCCTCAAGCCGGCGAACTCCTCACGATTGGAGCCATCTACAAGCGCCTTTCGCGGCTGGTCGGAGAAAGTTTTGCAAATACCGGAAGTGATCAAGAACGCAACCGCGGTGCGGCATTGCACCGCTTGGTCTGCTCGGCTCTCGGTTATGCCAGCTACCAGGATGACGGTCGGTTTCCAGACGTGCGACACCAGTTGCTGGAAGTGAAGCTTCAAACTTCGCCGACGATTGATCTCGGCTTGGTCCGGCCCAATAGCGTTGAACCGTTAGACGTTCCGATGATCGCGGGTAAGCAGATCAGACACTGCGATGTTCGGTATGCGGTGTTTTATGGCTCTATCGTGAACAAGGTCGTCAAGATCACCCACGTTTTTCTGACGACTGGTGAAGCATTTTTCACCCGATTCCCTCAGTTCCAAGGCAGGGTGTTGAATGCCAAACTGCAAATCCCACTACCGGCCGACTTCTTCGATACCTAGCCCGAAAGCTCGCCAGACCATGCGATCGAGGTCGGCCTTCATGCCCGCGGTCGACACGGAATCCGGCGCGGAATAGATGGCTTTGGTGGCGGCGACAATCTGGCGTGCGAGCATGGTCGTCGGATCAGGCAGGGGAAATTGCTCGACGTATTGCGTGATGAAGCGTCGGCGGCCCGCATACAGCTTATTGTTGAAGCGGTGATCGTAGAACGCTTCGACGAATGTCGAGTTGGCTACAGCGGCAGCTAACCAGAGCCACCCGGTTGCCTCATCCCCCTCGGCCGCAAGCCAGTAGCAGTCGCCGTTTACGATCGTTCCCTCGAGGTCGATCCAAAAGGTTGGGCGCTCAGAGATGTCGCGGAAGACGAGCTTGGGCAGGTCCCATGCCGCCGGGTCTTGTGCAACCCAAATCTCATACCACTTGCGCCCAGCTTCGAGGACGTAGCTTCGCGTCTCAAGGGATGTGCGGTGTGCTTCAAGATAGGCGCGCGTTCGGGGGAACTTCTGTAGATCGATCGCTCGTCGCTCACCCCCAACACTTTCGTGAGGATAAAGGATCAGACGCCGTTTGCCATCCGGCGTTGCACGAAATTGGCTTCCCGTGTGGTGAGTCGTTACCGGGCGAAGCACCTCGGGCTGCTGATCGAGCGGGAGGGTATTCCAATCGCTGCGGATGAACACCTTATCCGCGCAGGTCTTCACACCAACCCTGATCTTCCCGATTTGGCCGAACGTGCGCCAAGTGTGGCGTGTCACAGTAGCAAGCCAGGTGTCACCTTCGGGCGTAGCGACCCGCCAGACATCCTCGGCACTGCCGCTGGAGTCGAGTGTGCCTTGCTGGACGCGAAAGTGTCGCCCGTCTGGCAATGCGACATTGCCGCTCATGGCGAGGGCTTCGATGGGGTCGATAGCCTCTTGCGGTGCGGGGTCGTCAGTTTCATAGATCGAGGTGAACGCTGGGGGGTCACCGTCATGACCGTTTCGACCCTCGGCAAGTATGATCGCCGGTAACACCGCGGCCTCAAAGAGTTTTGTATCGCCAAGGTCCCAGATATGGCGAAGGTTGAAGCGGGCGCGCAGTTCGATTCGCACGGCACTGCCTCCCTTCGTCGTCATAAAGCGGTTTGACACGATGATCCCAGCGGTGCCGCCCGGTCGCAGCACTTGCGCCATCCCGATTAGAAACGCGTGATATAGGTCCACCCGCCCGCTAAGCCCGAATGCTGTCGCAAGCATCTGCGCTTGCTCGGCTCCCATGATCTGGGTGCGAACGTAAGGTGGATTGGCAATAATCAGGTCAAATTGACTCGCCGTGACGGTCGGCCGGAATAGATCGGTTCCTCCGGCAAACTCCCTAAGCACAAACTCTAGGAAGTTGCTTGACTCAAGATGCAAAGTGACCGCTGGAAACGCACCTTGCAGCCGGCGGCGCGCTTGTTCGAGCGCTACACGGTCGGTGTCGAAGCCGTGCACGATAACCGACGCGGCCGTGTATGGCTTTAGGTGCGCAAGAAGACTTAGAAGCAACTCGCCGTCCCCGATTGCGGGATCAAGTATTCGAATGGTTGGCAGGGACAGGTCAGCAACGGCAGCGATTTGGGAGGCGACGAAATCCGCGAGGCCGGACGGTGTGTAGGTCGCCCCCCCGGCTTTTTCTTCCGTCACTATACGATATCGCTTGGTGAAGTGGGGGCGCGGAGCGGGATGCATCAAGAGCCTCGGCAAGAGGATGGGGTCGCTACTCCTAGTCGTCGGTCTGATTCGCGGTCAAGCCCGCCGTGTAGCCTTTGCCGGGGTCGTGCGGATCGTCAGCGCCGGCCTCGAACAGCACCGACATGCCCGGCTGGTATGCGCCGCACTGGTTAATAATGTCTGAATTTTCCAGTCGCAGGCGCGCGTGGCCTCGGTGTCGGCTGAACCCGGGAGGTGTTCATTCCCGGGCACCGTGGCCGATCCCGCACAGTTCTCCGCGTGCGCCGTGCCGCCTCCCCACTTCCGCCGTGTTGGGGTCTTGCTTGGTTTCGGACGGCCGAACGCCCGCAGCCTTGGCCCGGCCTCGGGCTCCGCTGCGACGTGCCGTGCCAGCCGCCGCAAGGATTTTCACCACGGAGTTAGCCAGAGGCCGGGGTCGCACCGCCATGGCTGAAAATGGCCCGGGGCAGTGAGCGTGCGGGGTATGGCGGCACCGCCCAGCCGGTGTCGGGGCGGGCAAAGCCCACCGATGCCGGCAAGGGTGGCCGAGGCACGCAGCCGGACGCCCGCGCGAGACGGGCGCCAGCCCCCCGCACCGGGTCGCGGCGGCGGCGCGACGCCGGCCCCCCGCAGGTTCCGTTTGTATTTCTAACGGACACATGCTACCTTTACCGCTTCCTCCCTTTAGTTAGGAGAGTTCACAATGCCTCCCCTCTCTCCCGCCGCCACCGCCGCCCCACCCG
>PLXO01000328.1 GCA_003151425.1 Acetobacteraceae bacterium | reverse complement strand
GGGGATCCAAGGGGCAGCGCCCCTTGGCGGGGTCCAGGGGCGGAGCCCCTGACCTTCCTTCGGTCACTCGATTGCCGACCGCCTTGGCCAGTTGGCCCGATCGGCGGTTTGCCCCACACTTGTCCCGAGGGAATTCCACACGGGGAGGTCAGTATGGACGTACGTCTCGACGGTCGCAGCGCGATCATCACCGGCGCGAGCAAGGGGCTTGGGCTGGCGATGGCGAAGGAGTTCGCCGCATCCGGCGCCGACGTCGCCATCCTCGCGCGTCGCCCGGATGTGCTGGAAGAAGCCAAGGGGATTGTTTCGGCCACGGCCAAGGGGCGGGTTGCCACTTTCGTTTGCGACGTCGGCAAGGCTGACGACATCAAGCAAACCTACGATGCGGTGATGGCCGCTTTCGGCAAGGTCGACATCATGGTGAACAACGCCGGCATCTCCCGTGCGATGCCGTTCGAGCAGATCTCCGACGAGATGTGGCACGAGGATCTTGAGCTGAAGCTGTTCCAGGCAATTCGCTTCTGCCGGCTGGTGATGCCGCAGATGAAGGAGCGGCGCTGGGGGCGGATTATCAACGTGCTGAACATCGGGGCGAAGGCGCCGCGGGCGAACGGTGCGCCCACCGCGGTCTCGCGCGCGGCCGGCATGGCGTTGACCAAAATCCTGGCCGGGGAGGGCGCCCCGCACAACGTGTTGGTGAACGCGATGCTGGTGGGTCAAATCGTGTCCGATCAGTGGGTGCGCCGGCACGCCGCGCAGGGCGCCAATGTCTCGTTCGACGACTTCGTTGCCAAACTGGGAGCCAGCATTCCGCTCGGCCGGCTGGGCAAGGCGGAGGAGTTCGCCGCGATGGCCTGCCTGCTGGTTTCCGAGCACGGCGGATTCACCACCGGCACGGCAATCAACATGGATGGCGGTGCGTCACCCGTCGTGTGACGATGCGCGGGATGGGTCGTGTGAGGACGCGCGTCACGCCACTCGGTCCAGTGCGTGCATGATGCCCACGTGGGAAGGTGAGCGGCGATGAGCGGTACGGATCTGACCGCCCCACGGACGATCTATTCGCTTTGGCTCCAGGGAGAGAATACGGCGCCGGAGCTTGTTCGCCTCAACTTTCGCCGGTGGGCGTCGTTGAATCCGAGTTATGAAATCCGGATTCTGAACGGCGACGATGTCAACAGATTGCTGGGAGGATTCCGCATCGTACCGCGACAGATGAGCAACCAGGCCTTGTCGGATATCGTGCGCGCGAAACTCCTGTTGCAAGGTGGCGTGTGGGCGGACGCCACAGTGTTTCCGACCGAGCCGCTCGATGCCTGGCTCCCCGACCGTTTGAAGGACGCGGGATTCTTTGCGTTCGAGCGGCCTGGAGTCGACCGTGCCCTGTCGTCATGGTTCCTGGCGGTATCACCCGAGCATGGGATGATGCGGAAGTGGTGGGCTGAGGTTGTGCGATTCTGGTCGAAGCCGCGCAGTGTACGGATGGACATCCCGGAAAATCCCGTCTGGGAGGTAAGCCCGGACGGCGGCGCAGCGAAAGACGAATATCCCTACTACTGGTTTCATTACCTGTTCGGCTATCTGCTTGAAACCGATGCCGACTTCGCCGCGCAGTGGGACCGCTGCCGCAAATTATCCGCGGGGCCGCCGCAGCTTTTGCACGGAATTTGCGCGGATAATCGGCCCGAGCGTGACGCAGTTCTCGAAGCAGCGCGCGCGGCTCCGGTGCATAAGTTGAGTTGGCGTCACACCTATCCGCTGGACGTCCTCGAAACGCTGTAGCCGGCCCGACCGCCGTTCGACGAACACCGCCTAGATCGGATCCCAGCTAAACACCTCCCCGGAACGATCCAGCGGCATGAACGCCGCCTTCAGCGCCGGCGCCGCGTGCTCCGCGCAGCTTTCCGGTGTCCAGCCCTCGGCGCGGTGCACGATGCGGATCGGGCGCGGCGAGGAGAACAGGATGATCTCGTTCATCCGCGTGCCGAACACCTGGCCGGTAACGCCCTTCGCCGCATCCGATGCCAGGAACACCGCCATCGGCGCGTTCTTGTCCGGCGTCATCTGCTGGATCTTCGCCACCCGCGCCTGCTGCTCCGGCGTGCTCGCCGGGATCGAGCTGGTCATCCGGCTCCAGGCAAACGGCGCGATGCAGTTTGACCGCACGTTGTAACGCTGCATATCCAGCGCGATCGACTTCGACAGCGCGGTGATGCCGAGCTTGGCGGCGGAATAGTTCGCCTGTCCGAAATTGCCGATCAACCCCGAAGTCGAACTGATATGCACGAAACTGCCGCTCTCCTGCTTGCGGTAGTGCTCGGCCGCGGCGCGGCTGACGAAGAAGCTGCCGTTCAGGTGCACCGCGATCACCGACAGCCAGTCATCAGGCGTCATCTTGTGGAAGATCACGTCGCGCAGGATGCCGGCGTTGTTCACCACCGCATCGATGCGGCCGAAATGATCCAGCGCGGCCTGGATGATCTTCTGCGCCGAGTTCCATTCCGCCACCGACTCGGTGCAGATTTCCGCGGCGCCGCCCTTCTGCTCGATCAACTGCTTCGTCTGCTGCGCCGGGGTGGCGGAACCGCCCTCGCCGGACAACGAGGCGCCGATATCCGCGACGATCACCTTGGCGCCGGCGCCCGCCATCATAATGGCAATCTCCCGCCCGATGCCGCCGCCGGCCCCGGTCACCACCGCGACCTTGCCCTCCATCAACCCCGCCATGCGATCCTCCCGTTGCAACGTTGGTCGACGTTAGACGGGCCAGCAGGATTTGTGAACCGCCGGCTCGCGTGGCGCGGAAAGTCGTTGCGATGGTCATTGTTCCGCGAGGGAATTCGCGTATAACAGCGCGATCACGGAGAAAACCGCCATGGTCGCACGATCGAAGCCATCGCCGAACCGCCGCGGGTTCCTGTGCTGGTGCTGCTCGGGCCTTGCCGCCACGCTGGCCGCAGGGGCCACCGACAGCCAGCCGGTGCGGGCTGCAGGGTTCACCCGCACCATCCTGAACAAGCAGGACTTCCCCGGCAGCGACTATATCACCCTACAGGTCCAGGTGGACGTCGACCCCGGATTTCTCGTCGCGCGCCACACCCATCCGGGCGTGGAGACCAGCTACATTGCCACCGGTGGCGGAACATTGTCGGTCAAGGGACAGGCGAACCGGCAGCTCGCGGCCGGTGACTCGTTCCAAATCCCGACTGAAGTGCCGCACGCGCTGCAGAACGGCAACGCACCGACCCGCGTAGTCGTTACCTACGTGGTGGACAAGAACAAGCCGCTCGCCTCGCCCGCGCCGGAATAGGCGCCCTACCGGTCAGAAGCTGTCCTCGGGCGGAATATCGGCCTGCACCCCGCCGTGGTCGTTCGGACGAAGCGAGGCGAATAGCCTCAGTAGGCCAGCGCCGTGTCCTGCACCGGCACCCAGCGCCCGTTGTGCACCACCGAAAGGAATGCCTTGGTCGTTCCCTGGTGTTGCGTGGCGCTGAACGTATAGGTGCCGCCGAAGAGATCATGAAAATCCTTGATGCTTTCCAGGGCATTGATCAGGCTGTCCACCGTCAGATCGCGGCCGGCGCGCTGTAACGCCTCCAGCACGATCTGCGCCGCGGTGTACCCCGCCTCGCCAAGGTAATTCACGTTGAATCCATACGTCGCCTTGTATTTCTCGCTGAACGCCTTCACCGCCGGACGCGGATCATCCGGATAGGCATACAACGATGGCGACATCGCATAATAGCCCTCGGCGACATTGCCAGGAGCCTCGGCGACGGCGGTGTCATAGGCTGCAACCTGGCCAACCAGATCGACGTCCCAGCCAAGCTTGCGCACTGTCGAGATGATCAGGGTGGTGTCCCGCACGATGGTGCCGAGCGCGATCATGTCGCAATTCGCCTCGCGCAGCTTGGCGACCGCTGCGGTGAAATCGGTATCGGTTGGCTTGTGTGCCGTGGTTGCCACGACTTTCATGCCCATCGCCTCGGTCTGCAGCACCGCGCCGGCCAACACATCCTTGCCGAAATCGGTGTCCTGATACATCACGCAGACCGCCTTCTTGCCGCGCTGCGCAACGAAATACTTCACGCCAGCCCGCATCTGGTCGACATACGAGGAGAACTGACTGAACTTCAGTCGGTTGAACGGCTCGAACATCGAGCGCGCTGCACTCAGCGGCAGCAACTTGGGCACGCCTTTCTCCAACGCCATCGGATAGGTGGCATTGTTCATTGGCGTGCCGCCATCCTCGATGGTGAAGAACACTCGGTCGTTGTTCAACAGCTTGTTCATCGCCTGCACCGCACGCGGCACCTGGTACTGGCTGTCTTCCACGATGTAACGGATCTTGCGGCCGTTGATGCCGCCCTTGGCGTTGGCATCGTCGAATGCCAGACGGATCGCATCGGCGCTGTTGACACCCTGCACCGCGGTCACGCCCGACAGATCGGTGATGGTGCCGACGAGGATTTCGGTGTCGGTGACACCCTGCACCGGCCCGGCTGCCATCGCGGCCGAGGTCGTTGCGGCGAACGCAGCCACCGCCAGGAATCGCCGCAGCACATGCACTGTTGTCATGCTGGATATCTCCCCCAAGCGGCCCGCGCCCATCCGGAGCCGCGCTTGCTTTTGAACCGACATCCCCAGATGGGCGGCGAAACCGGTGCCTTTGACGGCAAGTTAGTCCCAGACCCGAGCACGTCACAACAGCAGAAAAATCCGCGCCCGATGACGCGGCGCCCGTCGCCGACGATGAGAACCGTCCTCTCCATGACCAGAACGAAAGGTAGCGTCTCCCACCGCCATCGCGTCGCGAAGACGAAGCCAGCCGGTGTTGGGCGAGGCTATATGTCCGATCAAGCTCGTGCCGGTGGCGTGAAGCAAATGGTGTCGTGAAGCCAATGTGGCGCGACGCTCGGCCCATTCCTTGAGCGTCCAGGTTCGATCGGGAACCGTGACTGCCATGACAGCGGCAGCCCAAAGCCTCCTGTGCCGACACCTGAACCCCTTGACGCCGCCCGCCGCATGCGCCATTTGCCCAATCAGGACCTGAACGGTACGATTAAGGCAGGAGGGGGTTCCCGGTGCCATGCTGAGGCTGTCGAAACTCACCGATTACGCGGTCGTCGTGCTGGTGCGCCTGTCGCATGCCGACACGGTGCAGACCTCGCCCGGCATCGCCGCGGCGATCGGCATTCCGGAGCCCACCGTGGCCAAGGTGTTGAAAACGTTGGCCGCCGGCGGCCTCGTCGCCTCCCAGCGCGGCGCCCATGGCGGCTATCGCCTCATGCGCAAACTGGCGGCAATCCCGGTCGCCGACGTCATCGCCGCGATCGATGGGCCGATCGCGCTGACCGCCTGTGTCGATGGCACCACCGGAAGCTGCGAGTCCGAGGCCCTCTGCCCGATGCGTGGCCGTTGGGACCCGGTCAACGAGGCGATCCAGCAGGCGCTGTCGGCCATCACGCTGGCGGACATGCAGGAGGCGTCGATCCCGCGCGCCTTCCGTCTGCCCGTCGCGCGCCCCGGAGTGACGCCCTCCGGTTTGACACGATCCGGGCCCGCCCCCGAGCCGATCGCCGCCGAATAGGGCCAGGAAAAAGGACGTCACTATGCCTGCCGTTACCGAAACCCTCGACACCGTCCACTCCGTCACGCAGTCCGGCTACAAGTGGGGCTTCGAGACGACGATCGAGATGGATATGGCCCCCAAGGGGCTGAACGACGACATCATTCGTTTCATCTCCGCCCGCAAGCAGGAGCCGGCTTGGCTGCTGGAGTGGCGGCTGAAGGCGTTGGCGGCATGGCGGCAGATGGAGGAGCCCCACTGGGCGCGGGTCGAGCATCAGACGATCGATTACCAGGATTTGCATTACTACGCCGCGCCGAAAAGGAAACCCGGTCCGAAGAGCCTCGACGAGGTCGATCCCGAACTGCTGCGCACCTACGAGAAGCTCGGCATTCCGCTGAAGGAGCGGGCGATTCTTGCCGGCGTCGAGGGCGCTGGCGTCGCCGGCGCCGACGGTGAAGATGGCGTCGGCGGCGGCCGGCCCGACGTCGCGATGGATGCGGTGTTCGACAGCGTCTCGGTTGCCACCACGTTCCGCTCGACGCTGATGAAGGCGGGGGTGATCTTCTGCCCGATCAGCGAGGCGGTGCGCGAGTATCCCGACCTGGTGCGCCAGTATCTCGGCACCGTCGTGCCGACGGCGGATAATTTCTTTGCCGCGCTAAATTCCGCGGTCTTCACCGACGGCAGCTTCTGCTACGTGCCGAAGGGCGTGCGCTGTCCGATGGAGCTGTCGACCTATTTCCGCATCAACGCGCGCAACACCGGCCAGTTCGAGCGCACGCTGATTATTGCCGACGCCGGCAGCTACGTCAGCTACCTGGAGGGCTGCACCGCGCCGCAGCGCGACGAGAACCAGTTGCACGCCGCGGTGGTCGAGCTGATCGCGATGGATGACGCACAGATTAAGTATTCGACGGTGCAGAACTGGTACCCAGGCGACGCGGAAGGCCGTGGCGGCATCTACAACTTCGTCACCAAACGCGGCGCCTGCCGGGGCCATCGCAGCAAGATATCCTGGACCCAGGTAGAAACCGGCTCGGCGATCACCTGGAA
>PLXO01000367.1 GCA_003151425.1 Acetobacteraceae bacterium | reverse complement strand
CAGCGTTCTCACGTTTCATGGCATTGATGCCGAGAACTTCGGCTCTGCCACCGCCGCGCCGGCCGAACGCCTGCCGACCACCCCATCCGGCCGGGCGTCTGCCCGCGAATCGTACCGGCACTCGGCGCGCAGCGTCCTCACGTTTCATGGCATTGATGCCGAGAACTTCGACCCCGCCTCCACCGCGCCGGCCGAACGCCTGCCGACTACCCCATCCGGCCGGGCGCCTACCCGCCAGCGTTGCCCATGCCCGGCACCCACCGTTCTCACCACCAGGTCCGATCCCCGGGACAAGGGCCCGGGGACAAGGCCCACCGGCGGCGAGCTATGCTTTGCATCGTCGCCGCGATCCTCGCCGCCATCACCATCGCGCCGGCCGGGTGCGTTCCCGTCGCTCCATTCGGCGGCGTGCCGGCACACCGACCGTGCCGATGCACGGCACGCACCATTCCCCCGACGGGGTCGCAGCCCCACCGGATCCGATCCCCGGGACAAGGGCCCGGGGACAAGGCCCACCGGTGGCGAGCTTCGGTACGGTAGACTGTTGCAGGGGTCGTTGCGCGTTTTCGCGAAAGGCACGTCCGCCGCCGCCTCCGCCCTCACCGGCATGGCCGGGCCTCGACCTGGTCATGCCGCTGGCCTCGCTGGTGCGGCAGACTGTTGCCTGGGTCGTGTCGCGAATTTTGCGCCGGCCGCCCGCACCGCACCGCTGGCGCGCGCCGGGCGGCCCGTCAGCGTCGCCGGAGGACAGCGAGGCGGAGGGCGGGATCATCTCGCCGGGTGTTGCTCCAAGGTCGGGTCCGGGAATCGTTTATCAGTCCTAAAAACTAACACATGTGGGAATGCCGCCGCCCCGCCGCAAGCGCGCGCTCGCACCTCCGGGCGGCCGGCGCAGCCACGCGCCGCAGGCCGGCTCAGCCGAACTCCCGCTCCACCCGCGTGACCTGCTCCAGCAGATCGATCGACGCCCACGCCGCACGCGCCGCCGCCACATGCCCCGCCCGCTCCGCCCCCGTCGTCGCCTGGGCGAGGCGCTCGTGCACGAGCGCCACGTTCTGCGTGTGGTGAAGCTGTTCGTAGAGCGCCAACGCCTGCGTGTAGGGCGTGACTGCCGCCGCCGCGTCACCCTCCGCTCGCGCAACGTCGCCCATCACCGCGATGCAATTCGCCTCGCCCAGCACGTCGCCGACCTGCTGAAACAGCGGACGCGCCTGCTCATACAGCGTCCGCGCCGCCGCGTGATCCGAGCGCGCCAGCGCGATCTCGCCCAAGCGCGCGATGCAGTTCGCCTCGCCCTGCGCGTCGCCGACCTGCTGATACAGCGGACGCGCCTGCTCATACAGCGCCCGCGCCGCCGCGTGATCCGAAAGCCGCAGCGCGATGTCGCCCAGGCTCTTGATGCAGTTCGCCTCGCCCAGCACGGCGCCGACCTGCTGATACAGCGGACGCGCCTGCTCATACAGCGCCCGCGCCGCCGCGTGATCCGAGCGCGCCAGCGCGATGTTGCCCAGGCTCTTGATGCAGTTCGCCTCGCCCAGCACGTCGCCGACCTGCTGATACAGCGGACGCGCCTGCTCATACAGCGCCCGCGCGCCCGCGTGGTCCGAGCGCCGCAGCTCGATTTCGCCCAGGTGCAGGATACAGTTCGCCTCGCCCTGCACGGCGCCGACCTGCTGATACAGCGGACGCGCCTGCTCATACAGCGCCCGCGCCGCCGCGTGATCCGAACGCCGCAGCGCGATGTCGCCCAGGCTCTGGATGCAGTTCGCCTCGCCCAGCACGTCGCCGACCTGCTGACACAGCGGACGCGCCTGCTCATACAGCGCCCGCGCCCCCGCGTGATCCGAGCGCGCCAGTGCGATCTCGCCCAGGCGTGCGATGCAGACCGCCTCGCCCTGCACGTCGCCGACCTGCTGACACAGCGGACGCGCCTGCTCATACAGCGCCCGCGCCGCCGCGTGATCCGAGCGCGCCAGCGCGATGTTGCCCAGGCTCTGGATGCAGTTCGCCTCACCCCACACGTCGCCCGCCTGGCGGCAGACATCGGCCAGAGCGGCAAGCGGTGCCGTGCGGCCAAGGCCAGTGAAGCAGAGCAGGATGTAATAACCAAAGGCCGCCGCCACCGCCTCCGACCGCCGCTCCCCGGTCAATGCCGCCGCGAAGGCGGCCTCTAAATTCGGCACCTCCGGCTTCAGCCGCTCAATCTGCGCGCCGCTGTCCGCGGCCCCGGCCCGGTCTCCCAGCGCCTTCGCCAGCCCCAGATAGTGCCGGCACCAGCGGTCCGTCGCCTCTTGCTCCGGCGGCGTCGCCGCTTGCGCGTAGCCGCGCACCGGCGGCAGCAGGTCCAGCCGGCCAACCCGTGACACCGCCAGTCCGATTGCCAGCACCTGCCGCGCCGCTTCGGTGGCAGCGTCGCCCAGCAGCGCGGCGCGGTCCGCTTGCGCCATGCCGGCGGGCAGCGCACCGAGCAGGCGGAACAGCGCGCGGCCTTCGTCGTGCAGCCGGCTCGATTGCCAGGACAGATTGATCGAGCGCGACAGCGAGGTCGTGCGGCCCTCCGGCAGGTCCGGGTCCCGCGCCAGCGCCACCCCAAGGCGCTGCCACTCGCCCCATAGCTCTGCCAGCGTGTCGAGCGGTGCCGCGCGCAGCGCAAGCAACTCGATCGCCAGCGGCACGCCGCCCAGCTCATGCAGGAACGACTCCAGGTGCGGATCGTCGGGCCGGATGCGCGGCGCCAGCTCGAGGAACAGCCGGCGCGCCGCATCCGGCAGCAGCGGAGGTACCACCGGTTGATGCGGGAATGCGGGCGCCGCCGGCGCGGTGTGGCCGCGGTAGGAGCACAGCAAGGTGACGGAGGGGACGCCGATCAGGCGGCGCAGCGCGTCGCGGGTCGCTGCGGTGTCGGCGTCGTATGGCGTCTCCATATTGTCCAACACCAGCAGCGCCGGCGCCGAACCGAGCGTCGCCAGCGCGTGGTCGAAGGCGGCCGGGTCGGCGGGGTTGCCGCCAAGCGCCAGCACCACCGCGGTGCGCAGGCCGGCGGCGTCGGTCGCGGTATCCAGCTTCACGAACCAGCGCCGCTCGGCGAAGCGTGCCACAAGGTCGGGGTGGGTGGCGACGGCACGGGTCAGCGTGGTCTTGCCGATCCCCGGCCCACCCAGCACCACCACGGCGCCGGGACGCGGGGCGGTCAGCGTGGCGACCAGCCCGGCGATCTCGGCGTCGCGGCCGAGGCAGCGGTCGGGCGCGGTGATGGCAGCCGGATGGCTCGGGATGCCTGCGTCACCCATCCGCGGGGAGCTTTCCTTGGCCACCTCGGCGCCGCCACGTCGCCGTGCGCGTGACCACGCGGCTCTGAACTCTTCGCGCCAGGGCGCGTAGGCTTCGTTATCCCCGAACAACGCCGCTTCCAGCGATCCGATATCCGGCGGCGTCGTGCTGCCCGTGCGCCAATTCCGCACGCTGCGCTCATTCAATCCGCCGATGTCGTGCGCGAACACCGCGTCGCCCCAGGGTTTGCCGGGACGATCCGGCTTGCCATGCGGCCGTGTGCCGCGATCCAGGTGCCAGGCGAGGAGCTGCGCAAAGCCCCACTCCGCCCGATCGCGAGAATCGGCGGCGGGTTCTTTCCGCGACCTTGCCAAACCTTTCCGGGTTGCCATCGGGCTGCGAACGCCTTCGGTTTCGGCCGGGACTTTGTGACTATTCGGGTGTCGGTTCAATCACCAGCCGCAAAGGAACCGGCGCAATGACCGACCCCCTGCTCTACGGATTACTGGCCTGCACCTACGGCGCCGCCGCTCACGAGGCGCGACGCAGCGGCCATGCCCGACTGGCCTGCTGCTACCTGGTGGGCGCCGGACTCGCGCTCGCCCTGGCCGCATGCCACGCGCTGCATCTCTAAGTACCTCTACGCGAAGGTTTTGACCGGTTGATCCCGGTTTGATTCCGGGGCTGGGAACGCCTTGCGCATCTGGTGCATCGCGGCCCCGTCAACACGTCCGTGACCATTCGTCCGCAGCATCGCGAAGGAAGTCATTCAACGCAGATGAAAGAAGGCGATGCACGCAGAACACGCAGATGGTTCGGTGTGGCCCACGGCCTGCGAACCACGCCGAAACATCAGCGTGTTCTGCGTGCATCGCCTTCTTTCATCTGCGTTAGATTCTTTCTTGCCCTGCCGCGCCACAAGCTCGCAACGCGGACCGAGGCCGTACGCGATCGCAGCCTGCCCGAGCCACGGCCGGAGTGTGCCCAACCGGTCAGGATCACTGTGCAGGGGTGCTGGTGGTTTGGCGCGTCGCTGTCCGACGGCACGCCGTGTTGCAATGCCGCGTGCACATCCGTTCGGATTTGGCACAGATCAGCCGCCACAGCCGGTCACGGTGTGCCGAGCCGGCGCGCAATTTCCGCGCCCGCATTGCCGGAAGTGCCGCCGGTTCCAGGTATAGATCGTCTCCGCATCTGCCTGCAGCGCGCAGAGCGCCATCATGGCATCGTAAATCGTGCCTCCCACGATGCCGAAGCCAGCGAAGCGCTCAACACCGGCGAAATACTCTGACGCATCCAACGCGACCACGTTCAGCCGCTCCTGCAGTGTTCCCAGGAACAGCATGGCCTGCGCGGCACTCATTCGGTGCTCGCCCGGCATGCGCGTCAGTGACGCGTAGACTTCCACCAGGCTGTGGGCGGCACATCCCGCCTCAGGCTTTGGATATTTCAGAAAGGCTTCCATGCTGGGAGCGTGGTGCTGGTGATCGCCGTAGCACACCGCCACCAAAACCGACGTATCGAAGAACGCTTTCAGGCGCCTTCAGCCCGATCCGGCATCTCGCGCTCCTGGCGGATGCAATCCAGCGTTTCGTCGGCGACACTGGCTGCCAGCCACTTCCCGGTGCGGAATACCCAAACCCCATGCTCCTGCGCCATGGCCCCGGTCGGCTGAACCGGACGCAGAATGATCCGCCCGCCGTCGCTTTCCAGCTCCAGGGTATCGCCGGCGCCGAGGTGCAACGCATCGCGCAATTCCTGCGGGATAACCACTCGGCCAGCCTCGTCCAGGGTGAGCGTCGCGTTCATGCACGGAACATAGTCCCCGCCGGTGCCGAGTCCAAGCCGCCAGCTCCCAACTCTGTCCCAGCCACGCGCACGGCGTCACCGGAGTTGTGGTACACGCCTGGGGCCTGCGCCCGGCGGCCGCCTCACGCCGCTACGACAGGCGGGTTGAATTCGCCGGTCTCCTCGTGCGGGAAAGCGTCCTGCCGGAGACCGTCGGCGGAAAAGTCCAGCTCGTTCGGCCACGCCAGGCCGATTCCACCCGGCAGGACCCGCATCTCCCGGACAAACCAATCCGCGTCGCCGAGCGCCGCAAACAGGCCGCCGCGGGCAATAAACCGGGTGAGGTCGACCGTACCCTGCGCACCATCGGACCAGGTAATGGTGACGGTGTGATCGGAATGCGCAACGGCGTCGGTGATCCTGGACAGCATGGATCAATCCTCGATCCTTTGTGACGGTTGGCCGCTGCGGGCCAATTCCCAGTTCAGGTATAGCGCATCCTTGTGCTGCTGTCCCCACTGCTCGATTGCGCGGATATCCCAGCGCCGAAGCCGCCCATTGCTGGACAGCAGCATCGTATCGGCGATCGCGAACTTCGCCGAGAAGTCGGCACCGAAGACGTGGAAGTGCGGCGGGTCGTGATCATTGCGGAAGATCATCACGCTGAGCGGCCCAATGCGGCCAATCGTGGGCATGGTCCTGCGATCGCCAACTGTGGAGACGGAGGTACAGTGCGGCTCGCGCCTCCCTCCGCCGACGGCGGCAGTGTGTCATGACAGGGTCAACAAGAAGCTAAGGCAATGCCCAAAGACTAC
>PLXO01000054.1 GCA_003151425.1 Acetobacteraceae bacterium | reverse complement strand
ACAGTATTCGAAAAAGCTCCGATAGGGTCTGTGCTTTTTCAAGAGGGATACAGTTCCGAACATGTCATGGATGGTAACAAATCGAATTTGTTCGTATATTGACCGGACAGTAGTGCTGTTTCGCGACGATATTCGCGACAAACAGGTCACGCCATGCTGGTTGGTTACGCTCGCGTCTCTACTGACGATCAGGACCTCACGCTGCAACGTGCCACGCTGAATAAGGCCGGGTGCAAACGCCTCTATGAAGAGAAGATCTCTGGTGCGAAGCGTCAGCGCCCCGAATTGAACCGGTTGCTTGATCAGCTGCGCGCGGGCGATGTGTTGGTGGTGTCCCGGTTGGATCGCCTTGCTCGCTCAACGCGTGATTTGCTGGAGATCGCTGAACTGCTGAAACAGGCCGAAGCCGGCCTGCGATCCCTTCATGAGCCCTGGGCTGACACGACATCGCCAGCGGGCCGGATGGTGTTGACGATTTTCGCGGGCATGGCCGAGTTTGAGCGCGAGCTCATCAATGAACGCACCAGCTCCGGACGCGTCCAGGCAAAAGCACGTGGTGTCCGGTTCGGCCGTCCGCCCAAGCTGACCGGCGAGCAGATCAAACTCGGCGGGCGCCTTATCGACGAAGGCAGATCAGCCCGAGAGGTAGCAAGGATGTTCAAAGTCCACCCAGCAACCTTCTACCGTGCGCTGAGCGGGTCGGACGCGGCTCAGACGTCTGGCGCGGAAATACGCCAAATAGCGGGCCAACCATGATAAAGGCCATGGCACTTCGGCCCGGCGATGTCTGTGTGTTTCGCACCTCGCCGATCAGTTCGTTCAGCGAGTCCGCTACCGGTCGCTATGCCGCGCTCAAGGTGCTGACCGTAGGCGACAAGATCGTCTATGCCGTGCTGGACGGCATTTTCACCGAGCGGCCGAACCTTGGGCAGGTGGCGCATTCGCCAGTTCTACGGAACAAGCACTTCAACTTTAAGGACACGCCAGCCCTACACTCCACGTCCTCGAATTGGGATATCGACCTGCTGGACTTCGCCGTTCTCGGTAACGTCGGCGTCGCGCCAACCGAATTGGCGCTCATTCCTCGGTTTCCTTCTTTTGGCACTTGGCGCACTGCGTGTTCCGACGCCGAAGGCGAGTGGAGATGGAGACACGATCAGGATGCGTTCAAGCGAGAGGTCCAGTTGGACAGAGAGTCTCGCGAGGCGAAACGACGGGCAGAGCGGGAGCGATATGACGAGCGTCTCAAGCATCTAACCTGGGAAGCCCTGATGGCGGAAACGCTGTTCACAAGGTGGTCGCCCTCGCCGCCTTTCCCTCCAGATAACTTCACTGAGGCGCTACGCCTCAAATTCCGTGACGCAATGCTCGAGTTACGGGGAATGGGCCTCAAGCCGTCCAAAAAAGCGGCTAGGCAAGTGCTCCATACCTTGGTCAACCAAATCAATAGGCTGGATGCGGCACATGGTCAGGTCATCGAAACCGAGGAGCGCGAAGATGTGTGCGCGGCGCTCGGCGAATTTGCATTCCTGGCCCGGCACCCCGCACTCATTGAAGACGTCGACAATTGGCGAACGTGGTGACCGGGGCAACAGACGGTTCGGGAGGACTCTCAAATGGCCCCTGGTGACACGACTGTTGGGTCTAGGCCAGTTGTGCACGCGAGACCAACCTGTGACAGCACGGATATCATCTACGACCGAGCGCTCTACGCGCTGCCGCTGGATCTGCGCATCGGTGATACCGTCGATTTCCTGAGTGCCGGCGCCTACACGGCCAGCTATGCGTCGGTGGAGTTCAATGGCTTTGCTCCGCTGGCCACCTATTGCATCTGATGCCTCCTGTTGTCGCGCCCAAGATCAGCCTGCGTCGTGGCACGCCGCAATCGCGCGTGCGATGGTATCGCTGGCGTCGAGGACCGTCAGACGCTGGTCGATGGCTTTGGGTGCGACACGAAACGGCGGTATCGTGTTCGTGACCACCAGCCCATCGATGTCCGGTGATTCGATCAGCTCGGTCGCCCCACCGATGAACAGCCCGTGCGCCGCGGCCGCGAATACCCTGGTCGTACCCTTCATGCGGCATGCTTTGGCCGCCCGCAGCAAGGTGCCACCGGTACTGATCATGTCGTCGATGATCACCGCGACCTTGCCTTCGACCTCACCCTCGAGCAGCTGGCCACTCACCACACCACTGCTGCGGTATTTTTCCATATAGGCGCTACCGATTATCGTTCCGGTCAATTGCTCCAGCGCCTGACGGAACTGCTCCGCGCGTTTGGCACCGCCCGCATCAGGGGAGACCGCAACAACGTTCTGATCACGCAGCAAGGGCGCGAAATGCGGACGCAAACGAAAAAGGCATCCGCGCCCGGGGGTTTGCCCCTGTTACCGTTTTGCCTGGGGTCCCACTTCGGCGCCGGTTTACAGCGCAGACCTGATTGCCTTCGGCCGGCTCTACATCGCCAATCCCGACCTGGTGGAGCGGTCGCGGCTCGGCGCGCCGCTGAACGTGCCCGATCGCGCAACGTTCTTCGGCGGTGGCACCGAAGGGTATACCGACTATCCCGCGTTGACGGAGGCAGCGCGCGGCGCCGCCTGATCAGCCGACCCAGCGGATCCTTGGCGCGTTACGCGCCACCGGCCGTGGCGCGGCCTTCGGATGCCCGACGATGATCGGCGCAACCGGCACGCAGGCGGCAGGCAAGTCAAGCGCCTGCTTTCCGGCCGGGGTGTTGAGGTAGCCCTGCGCGAAACCGATCCAGCAGGTGCCGAGCCCGGCCGCGTGGGCGGCGAGCATCAGGTTCTCGGCCGCTAGCGCGCAGTCCTCGACAATCCAGGCTCCTTGCGCAACCGCCGAGATCAGGATCAGCACCGGGGCGTGATAGAATACTTGGAACTGCGGATCACTAAGGCGCGCGCGGAAATGATCCGCATGCGGATTTCCTGCCATGGTTGCGAGCATATGCGCCTTCGAACCATCGGAGATGCGATCGAGCAGGCCTTGGTCGCGCACGACCGTAAATGTCCAGGGTTGTTGATTTACCGCGCTCGGCGCATGCGCCGCGGCGTCAATCAAATGATTGATCGTTCGCTCATCGACTGCTTGGGGGATGTAATCACGTACAGCCCGGCGGCCCGCGATGGCTTCGCTGATCTCCATAGCGCCGACTCCTCTGCACGTTATGCCACTTCGTTGTCGTCACTACGCCACTCTGCCGCCTCGTGCGTTGATCTGGGTCAAGTGCGAGGGCCTAGCCCATCTTATTCACCGCATAGCAGGGATTCGCTGACGGGCATGGAATGAATGAAGCTCCACTTCGTCCCGGCCTATTACCCGCACCTCGACTCAATCGAACGATTGTGGGGGTTGATACACAAGCACATTACCCACAACCGGTGCTACGAGACGTTTGCGGGCTTCAGCGATGCGATCCTGACGTTCCTCCGCGACGAGGTGCCCAGGAACTGGCGCCGATATTGCGATGATGTAACAGACAACTTCCGCGTCATCTCGCCCAAGGGTTTTCGGATTCTGGCGTGAGCGGGGTATAGTGCCCAACGCCAACATGCTCGAACATGCCAATCGACACGATACGGTCGTAGTTTCCGGTCTCATGGCGATAGTCTTTGAGCAGGAATCGCACTCTGTCCGTCAGGTTGGCGCGTTTGGCTCATTGACACGAATATCGCTGTTGCTCGGTGGACAGCGTGACTCCGGTGACGTCGACGTCCGCTACCCGCGTGAGATACAATGACAGACTGCCCCATCCCGACCCGATATCGAGAACACGCTGACCGGAGCGTAGCAGCAGCTTCGCCGCGATCTGGCGTTGCTTGCGATCCTGCGCGCGTTCCAGCGTGTCGTTCGGTGCAGCGTAGTAGGCGCAGGAGTAGTGGCGATCAGCGTCCAGGAAGGACTCGTACAGCGCCTCGGACAGATCGTAGTGGTGTGCGGCGTTTTCTCGCGCGACGGACACCGGGTTATGCTGTGCAAAGCGTCGCCCGAGACGCCTGAGGAAGATCCATGCACCCCGAAGCCAGTTTCCCGTGCCCGTACTGAGATTGGCCAGGCAGAGATCGAGAAATTCGTGGAGCTGGGCATCGTCGATGACGAGCGTTCCGTTCATGTAGGCTTCACCGACCGCCAAATCCGGATCCAGGGACACATGCCGCGCGACGGCCCAGTCGGTGATGCGGATGGTGACCAATGGCTCGCCGGCGCCGAAGTCATAGCGGCGGCCATCCGGCGCGACGACGGTCAACGTACCTTGTCGGATGATGCCACGAAACTGGTTTTGCAGCAGGAGCATGCTCGCACGCGCCCACAGCTTTCGTCCTGCCGCGCGGCTCGGCGGCTGGTGGCGACCTCGGGCCTCACCGTTTCCCGCGTTGGACGCCGCCTGGCTCTGATGCTCGAAACCCACATCCACGGTCGACTCGCCTTTCCGGCTTGCGCAGGTCAATCATCAACACACCAGTTAACGCGCTATGGGGCACCCGTGTATTGATCCAGATTAAGCACTCCGGATGCCGCGTTGAGCCCATGGTGCAACGTGCGACACTCGCGCGCTGCCTCAGTTGACACACGTCAATGCCGTGCACCGCGGTGGCTGCCAATCTTGTTGAATGCGATCTATCGCGACACCATACCTCGCGCACCGCGACACATCGCAGGCGCCCAGGCCGGTGGTTGAGGTCACCGACCTCACTCGCCGCTTCGGTGCCTTCACCGCCGTCGACCGCGTCAGCTTCAGCGTCCAGCGCGGCGAGGCCTTCGGCCTGATCGGCGCCAACGGTGCCGGCAAGAGCACCGTCATACGCATGCTCACCACGCTGCTGCCGATCACCGAGGGCAGCGGCACCGTCGCCGGGTACGACCTGGTCCGCCAGCCCGAGCAGGTCCGTCGCCATATCGGCTACGTGCCGCAACTGCTATCCGCCGATGGCGCGCTCACCGCGTGGGAGAATCTGCTGCTCTCCGCGCGGCTGTACGACATCCCGCGCCGCCAGGTGCGCCAGCGGATCGAGCACGCGCTGAAATCCATGGACCTGATGCCGTTCGCCCATCAACTGGTGCAGGGCTTCTCCGGCGGCATGATCCGCCGCCTGGAAATCGCCCAGAGCATGCTGCACCGCCCGGCCATCCTGTTCATGGACGAGTCGACGGTAGGGCTCGATCCGGTCGCCCGCCACGCCGTGCTCGACCACGTCGGGGAGCTGCGGCGTGACTTCGGCACCACCGTCCTGGTGACCAGCCACTACATGGAGGAGATCGACGTGCTGTGCGATCACCTGGGCGTGCTCAGTCACGGCAAACTGGTCGCGGTGGGCACGCCGGTCGAGCTGAAAGCGAAAGTCGGACCAAACGCCACGCTGGACGACGTGTTCGCCGTGCTGGCGGGCACCGATGAGGACAACGCCACCGAGACTTATCGCAATGTCCGCCTGTCGCGCCGCGCCGCCAGCACCCATGGTTGACCTGCTGGCAGCGGTATCGACCTATCTCCGGCAGGTCTTTGGGGTCTGCGCTGCCGAGGTGCAGAAGCTCCGCCACGACCCATTCGAACTGTTCACTCGCGCCATACAGCCGGTGATCTGGCTCTTGCTGTTTGGCGAGGTGATGGCCCAGGTGCGCGGCCTCGCCCCCAGTGGCATCCCTTACATCGACTTCCTCTCCGCCGGTATCCTGACGCAAAGCGTGCTGTTCGTGGCGATCTTCTACGGCATCGCCGCGATCTGGGAACGCGATCTGGGCATCCTGCACCGCTACCTGGTCAGCCCGGCACCGCGGCCGGCGCTGGTGCTCGGCAAGGCGCTCTCCGCCGGGGTGCGCGCACTGACCCAGGCGGTTGTGGTCTATGCGCTGGCCGACCTGCTCCAGGTGGCGGTCAGCCGGCAACCAGCGCACCTCGTCGGCATGGTGCTGATCATCATCCTGGGTGCCGGCCTGTTCGCCACCTTCTCGCTGATCGTCGCCTGCCTGGTGAAGACGCGGGAACGTTTCATGGGCATCGGCCAGGTGGTCACCATGCCGATCTTCTTCGCCAGCAACGCGATCTACCCGCTGGAGATCATGCCGGCCTGGCTGCGCGCCGCGGCGCGGCTGAATCCGCTCACCTATGAGGTGGACGCACTGCGCGCCCTGATGCTGCGCAGCGGAACGAGCGTGTTCGGCCTCGGCACCGACTTCGCCGTGCTGGCCGGCGTGTTCGCCGTGCTGGTCGTCATCGCCGCCCGACTCTACGGCCGGATGGGCAATTGACGCAGGTTAATGCTCGTCCCATCGCCGCACCGAGAATGCCGCGTCATCATCTTCGGGGAAGAAAAAGTGCCATTGCATTGCCGGCCGATTGTGTTCGCTGGTTCGACACCGTGTCGAACCCGGATCAGCGCCCGTCGCAACGAAATTCTGGCGCGTGACTCAGCGCATTCGGTAGTCGGCACTACTCGTAGCGCAGCGCTTCGATGGGATTGAGATGCGCCGCCTTGCGCGCAGGATAGCAGCCGAAGAAGATGCCGACGGCGGCCGAGAACAGGAACCCTCCGGCTATGGCAACGGCCGATACCGGCGCCGCCCAGCCGGCGATCGCGGTCACGCCCCAGGAAAACATCGCGCCGAGCACAATGCCGGCAATCCCTCCAGTGACGCTGAGGAACACCGCTTCGGTGAGAAACTGCAACAGCACGTGCAAGCGTCGCGCGCCGATCGCCATGCGCAAGCCGATCTCGCGAGTTCGCTCGGTGACAGAAACGAGTAGGATGTTCATGATGCCGATGCCGCCCACCACCAGCGAGATCGACGCCACTGCCGCCAGCAGCAGCACCATGATCCGGCTGCTCCCCTCGACGCGGAAAGTCAGCCTCACCCCCGCATTTCCCGCAGCATTCCTG
Organism: Acetobacteraceae bacterium; assembly: GCA_003151425.1. Classification (GTDB taxonomy): domain Bacteria; phylum Pseudomonadota; class Alphaproteobacteria; order Acetobacterales; family Acetobacteraceae; genus Palsa-883. The sequence continues at coordinate 1,610 of PLXO01000054.1, read as the reverse complement.
CCCCGCTCGCCAGCTCGACCACCTCCGCGGTGATCTCTTCCTGTCGCACCTGCCGCTCCAGCGCGCGCAGCCTGTCCAGCATCGTTTCGATATTGCGCCGCGCACGCACCATCGCCGCGACGCGCGCCTCGTTCTCCGCGGCAAACGCGCGCATCGCCGCCTCGCACAGCGCGGCATAGACGTATTCCTCGGCCAGCCGCGCGACGAGGTCCGCGGCCGGCAGCGTGATCAGCGGCGCATCGCCGCGCGGCAGCGCGGCGAACCGCGCCGGATCGAGCGGCAGCAGCGAACGCCGCTCGACCGCCAGCCCCTCGCCCGGCGCCCAGACCGGAAACACCAGATCGACCGCGCGCAATCCGCCGTCCGGCACGGCCGCATACAGCGCATCGGCCAGCCGGACCGCGAGCAGCTTCACCCCGTCGACATGCGCGGCCATCGGTGCCTGCCAGGCGATGCGCAGGCCGTGCTCCGCCGCGATCCGCGCGCCACGACTGCCGACCAGAAACAACTCCGCGTCCGCCGCGTCAGCGCGCGCCGCATCCAGCACACGCTCGCTGAAGGCCCCGGCAAACCCCTGCTCGGCGACGAACAGGATCAGCCCGCGCCGCCCGGCGCGCCGGTCCACCCTCCCGCCATCGCCCTGCAGCAGCCGCAGCGCCTGCGCGATCGCCAGCGCGATCGTGTCGGAAAACGCCTGAATCCCGGCAAGCTGACCACGGCTCTGCTGCGCCCGTGTCGCGGCGATGGCGCGCATCGCGCCGACCACGGCGCTGAGCTGGTGCACGCCCTGGATGCGCCGGCTGATATCGGCCAGCCGCTCGGTCATGTCGGGTGCCGCGCCACGAGCGCGGTCAGCGCGGCCCGCAACCGTTCTGCATTCGCATCGTCGAGCACATGATCGCGCTGCACCTCCGCCACCACGCCGCCGGCCTGCGCATCCAGCCACGCCGGCAGCGACGCACGCAGCGCGCCGATCGCGCCGACCGACACAGCATCCAGCAGTCCCTCGCGCAGCGCGAAGGCCAGCGCCATCTCGTCGACCAGGCGCAGCGGCGCGTATTGCGGCTGCGCCAGCAGCGCGCGCAGCCGCTCGCCTCGGGCAAGCTGCGCCTTCACCCGCGCGTCGCTCATGCCGCCGAACCGGGTGAACAGCTCCAGCTCCAAAAACTGCGCGTAGTCCACCCGGAATCCCGCGGTCAGCGTGCGCAGCCCCGGCGCCTGCGTCTTGCCGCCAACCCGGCTGACCGAGGTGCCGACATCGATTGCCGGCTTCTGGTCGGCATGGAACAGCCGCGCATCGAACACAAGCTGCCCGTCGGTGATCGAGATCAGGTTGGTCGGAATATAGGCGCTGAGATTGCCGACGTCGGTTTCCGCGATCGGCAGCGCGGTCAGCGAGCCGCTACCACGCTCGGGAGACAGTTTCGCGGCGCGCTCCAGGAGCCGCGCGTGCAGGTGGAACACGTCGCCGGGATAGGCCTCGCGGCCCGGCGGGCGGCGCAGCAACAGCGACATCTGGCGATAGGCGACCGCCTGCTTGGAGAGGTCGTCGTAGATGATGACCGCATGCATGCCATTGTCGCGGAAATACTCGCCCATCGCGCAGCCGG
>PLXO01000314.1 GCA_003151425.1 Acetobacteraceae bacterium | reverse complement strand
GCCGCTCCACGCATCGGCGGCACTGCAAGTCGTGCCCGCGTTGGTTGCGGCCAACGGCTGCGCTGAGCTCATCTGGGTCGAAGGTCCGCTCCCCACCCGTTGCGGACAGTCAAACCGACACACCGACGACGACGCGCGGAAGACGGGCGCCTCGCGTGAAGCGCCGTTCGGACGACTCTGATCCGGCGTCCAGGCCGAGTTGGCTGCGGGCCGCGTCGGGGGATGACCGTCTCAGCGCGTTTGGCTTTGGTGTCGGCCGAACCCGGGTGCCATGCGTCCTGGGGCGCCGCGGCCGGTCGCACCGTGATCCCCCGCTGCCGCCCTTTTCCCCTGTGCACCCATGTGTCCGCTGGAGTGCGTTTCTCGCACTGACGGAATGGGTTTGGCGAGACGGGTCCGCCGGAATGGGGCGTCCTACTCGGCGCGGGGGACGGACTTCAGTTGTCGCGCGGTTGCCCAGGCCGTCATCCGGTCGCGGATTTGCCGGAACAGTCCCGGCGGCAGAAGGCCATAATCGAAGCGGCTTGCATCGTCAGGCAGCACCCGCAGGTCGGGGCCAGGCCATGCAAAGTCGTTGACCTCGCTTACCACGACCCAGGAACGGGCATCATCAAGCCCAAGGCGCTGTTTGGTCGCCAGCGGGATTTCCACGGCCTGGCCAAGTATAGACGGCGCGGCGTGCGTCACCGGCGCGACCGTCACCAACTGCTTCCCGCCTGCGTCGCGAACGGTGATGACGATGACGCAGGGGCGGTGCTTGGTCCCGTCTTCGCGGCCTGCCTCGTGTTCGCTGTGCCAGAGATAGACGTAGGAAATGACCAGGCCCGGCTCCGGGCTGGGAAGCGGCACGAAATTACTTTAGCTCGGCGTCGAGGTGATTATGGCGCGGGTCCATCTCGGTGTTGGCAATGGCCTCCAACTCGGCGGCGCTCAGTTCCTCGGTCTTGCGCACCACGCGGTCGCGCTGCTTCAGGCGTTGGTATTCCTCCACCGCCACCACCACCAGGCGGTCACGGCCATTGCGCGTAATCGTCAAGGGCTGCTTCAGCGCCTCGTCCTGGTAGCGCCCGAAATTCCGCTGGAACTCGGCGGCGGATACCATCAGCATATCCGTATAACCCTCATTCTGTGAATTGTATGTATCCTACCCGAGGCGCGGGACAAAGTCATCTAAAAAATGACTCCGCTCAAGCAGGTTGGGCGCCGCGGCCGGTTGCACCGTGATCTCTCGCTGCCGCCCTTTTCCCCTGTGCACCCCGGTGCCCGCTGGAGTGCGTGCCTCGCACTGACGGAATGGCTTTGGCGAAACGGATCTGCCGGAAACGGGCGGGCGAAGCGGCTGCGACGTCAGCCGGTCTACTGCCGTCCGCCCACCTCATCGATGTGCCGCAGCAGGTCGGCCGGATCGTCGTAGACGCGGTAGGCGCCGGCCCGCTCCAGTTCCTCGCGGCCGTAGCCGCCGGACAGCACGCCGATCCCCAATGCCCGGGCACGGCGCGAGGCCAGCATGTCCCAGATGCTGTCCCCCACCACCGAGGCGGCTTCGATGCCGCAGCCCAGGCGTTCGGCCGCCGCCAGGAAGAGGTCCGGATTGGGCTTGGCGTATTTTACCTGGTCGCGCGTCACGATCACGTCGCGCGCGAAATCGACCCCCAGCGAGGTCAGCGGCGCCCGGGCGGTCTCCATCCGGCCGCTGGTCGCGATCGCCCAGGGAATTCCCGCGCCGCTCAGCCAGGCGAGCAGCTCCCGCGCGCCGGGCAGCGGCTGGATGTCCGCCGAGCGTCGCGTGTACGCCACCGCATGCAGGTGCTGCAGCCGCTCGATGCGCGCCGGGTCGATGTCCAGTCCGGTCTCGCGCAGCAGCATGTTGGTGAACAGGCCGCCGCTCATGCCGATCTTGCGATGGATGCGCCAGATCGACAGGGGGATGCCCTCCTGCGCCAGCGCCTCGTGCCAGGCCAGCACGTGCTGATAGACGCTGTCGACCAGGGTGCCGTCGAGGTCGAACAGGAAGGCTGCTTTCGGCTCTTCGGGCATCGCGTGATCCTCCTTGGCTGGTCGCCGCGGCACAGAGATGCGGCGGCGATGGCGCGGTTGCCAGGGGCACGTGACGCTGCCTTGCCTTGCCGTGGCGCGGCACGGCGCACGGGGCAGGACCCATGCAAACTGGGACGGTGCCAGGACGGACGCGGCTTGGGGTCGCGGGGCAAGAGGCTTCGATTCGGCGCTCGCGGCGACCCCTCCCCCCGCCCCCCGCCCTCAAGCGGAGGGCGAGAAGTTGTGGCATCGCCGGCTCACAGATAGCCGGTGCCCATCTCCGCGGCGAACCGGCCCGGATCGCCCTCCCAGACGATCCGCGCATGTTCCAGCACATAGACCCGGTCGGCGTGCGGCAGCGCGAAGGTGACGTTCTGCTCGCCCAGCAGCAGCGTGATCGGCGTGGTTTCGCGCAGCAGGTGCAGCGCCTTGGAAAGCTGCTCCAGGATCACCGGCGCCAGCCCCAGGGTGGGCTCGTCCAGGATCAGCAGCTTCGGCTGCATCATCAGCGCCCGCGCGATCGCCAGCATCTGCTGTTCCCCGCCCGACAGCGTGCGGGCTGGTTGGGCGTGGCGCTCCGACAGGATGGGGAACAGCTCCAGCAGCCAGTCCAACTGCTTGGCGCGGGCGGCAGCGGTCGGCAGATGCTGCCCGCCAAGGTCCAGATTCTCCCGCACGCTCATATCGCCGAACAGTTCGCGGCTTTCCGGGCATTGCACGATGCCGCCCCGAGCGATCGCGGCGGGGGTGCGGCCGCGCAACGAGGCGCCGTTCCAACTGATATCGCCGCTGAACGGCACCAGACCGGAGATGGCATTGAACAGCGTCGTCTTGCCGGCGCCATTCAGTCCCACCAACGAAACGAACTCGCCCTCGTGCACGTGGAGCGAGACCTGGTCCAGCGCCTGCGCCTTGCCGTACAGCACGTTGACGCCGCGCATATCCAGCGCCGGCGCGCCTTCGTGCACGTTCAGCTTCGTGCGGACATGGGTCTCGATATGGCCGCCGAGATAGACGCGGCGCACCGTCTCGTCGCGCATCACCTCCTCGGCGGTGCCCTCGGCGACGTATTCGCCGAGATACATCGCGAGCACCCGGTCCACCAGCGCGGCGACGCTTTTCACGTTGTGGTCCACCAGCAGCACGGCGCGGCCGTCCTTGCGGAAGCCATCGATCAGTTCGGAGAAGGCGGCGACCTCGGGCGCGGTCAGTCCGGCGAACGGCTCGTCCACCAGCACGACCTTGGGATCGCGCGCCACCGCCTTCGCCAGTTCGAGCCGGCGGAGATCGGCGAACGGCAGGGTGGCGGGGCGACGGTTGAGCACGTCGCTCAGCCCGACGCGCTCGCCAATCGCGTGCGCGGTGCGGTCCACCGAACGGTCGGCGACGAGTCGCAGCAGCGAATCCGGCAGCAGCGCCAGCTTGATGTTTTCCAGCACGGTCTGCCGATGCAGCGGCCGCGAGTGCTGGAACACGATGCCGATCCCGGCGCGGGCGATGCGGTGCGTCGGCCAGCCGGCGATCTCGGTCCCCGCCAGCTTCACACTGCCGGCGTTCGGCTTCTCGATCCCCATGACCAGCTTCATCACGGTCGATTTGCCGGAGCCGTTCGGCCCGATCAGGCCGAGGATCTCGCCGCCGCGAATCCGGAAGCTGATGTCCTTGACCGCGACCAGGCCGCCGAAGCGCTTGCTGAGCTGGTCGACCTCGAGGATGGGATCGGCAGGCATTGGCACGGCGTTGGGCATCACTCCTCCCTGCCGTGCAGCAGGTAGCCCAGCATGCCGTCCGGGAAGAACAGGATCACCGCGAGCGCGACGGCCGAGACGACGAACGTGTTGAGCTGGCCCAGCGGACGCAGCGCCTCGTCGGCCAGGAGCAGGAAGATCGCGCCGAGCGCCGCGCCGAGGATGGTGCGCCGGCCGCCCAGCACCGCGGCGATGATGATCTGCACCGCGATGCTAAGGTCGACCACCGTATCGACCGAGGCGGCGCCGAGATAGAATACCAGCATGCCGCCGGCCAGCCCGGAGAACACCGCGCTGACGCAGAACGCCGCCAGCTTGTGCTTGGTCACGTTGAAGCCGAGCGCGGCGGCCTCGATCGCGTCCTGGCCGCTGGCCTGCAGGATCAGGCCGATCGCCGAACGGGACAGGCCGAACAGGATGATCGCGCTGACCACCATGAAGCCGAACGCGTACCAATAGTTCACATTGGCACTGATCGACAGCACGTCGGGCACCGTCATGCCGATCTCGCCGCCGGTGATGTGGGCGAAGATCACGATGGCATTTTGCAGCAGCAGCACGGCGACCAGCGTCACCAGACCGAAATACGGCCCGTGCAGTCGCAGCGCCGGCAAGGCAAGCAGCACACCGCCGACCAGTGCCACCACCACGCCGAACACCAGGCAGATGGGAATGGCAAAGCCCATCGTGCTGTTGAGGATCGCCGCCCCGTAGGCGCCGAGCCCGATCAGGAAGGTGGGACCGAAATTCACCTCGCCGGCGAATCCGAACAGCAGGTCCCACGACATCGCGAACACGCCGAAATAGTACGCCGAGGTCAGCACGCCGAGGATGTAGACCGACAGCCACCACGGGCCCGAGGCGCCGATGGCGATGACGAGCGCGGCGATCCACAAGCCGCGCGAACCGGTCAGCAGCGCCATGTCCCTGTCCCTCAGCCCCTGTTCCGCAGTTCACTGGTCCTCAACGTCTACCGAGCAGGCCCTGCGGGCGCACATACACCACCAGTACGAGCAGCAGCAGCGCGGGGATCGGCCGCAGCGTCGGCGCAATCAGGTAGGCGGTGATGGTTTCCAGATAACCCACCACATAGGCCGCCACGAGCGAGCCCGACACGCTGCCAAGTCCGCCGAGCACCACGATGGAAAACGCGCTGGCGGTAAGCTGGCCGGCGTTGGCGGAGCCGACGCCGAGAAACGAGGCCAGCAGCACCCCGGCCAGGCCCGCCAGCAAGCCGTAGATGGTCCAGACCAGCAGATAGATGCTGGACAGCTCGAAGCCCAGCAAGGTGAGGCCGCGCGGGTTGATCGAGGCGGCGAGCAACTGCTTGCCCGCGCGCGTGCGGTTGACCAGCAGCCACAGCAGGCCAATCACCGCCCAGCAGATCGCGGCGATCATGATCTCGTTGCGCGGCGTGCGGACGCCGAGCAGGTAGACGACGCCGGGAAACATCGGTCGCATCGTCACCGGGTTGTCGGTGAACAGGTAGTTCATCAACACCTGGATCATGATGCCCCAAAGCAGCGTGCCGGTGAGGATGAAGATCTCGTGCTCCGCGGCCGGCAGGATGCGCGAGCGCTGAATCGGCCGCACCACGACGAAATAGGTCAGATAGGCCATCCCAAGCCCGGCCAGGATGCCCACGGCGGCGCCGAGGAACGGACCGGTGTCAAAGCTGGAGGCGACGAACCAACCGATCAGCGCGGCGACCAGCATGATCCCACCATGCGCCAGGTTGAGCACGCCCGACACGCCAAAGATCATGGTGAAGCCGACCGCGGCAAGGCCGTAAAGCGCGCTGATGGCAAAGCCGTCGATCAGGATCTGCAAAGCGAGCATGGAGTCTCCGGGCGGCAGGCGACCGCGACGCGGGCGGGAGGGCGCCTTGCCACCCCGCCCGCAAGCGGCATCACTGCGTGGCCGCCTGCGGCGGCAGCTTCACGAACGGGGGAAAAGTCAGCTTGCCCTGGCATTTGTCGGCCGGCCAGATGCACACCTGCTTGCCGTTCTGCCACTGGATGTCGACGCCGGTCACGAAGCCCTTGCCGTATTTCATGGCGTGGGTGAATTCGTCGTCCTTGCCGTAGAATTGGGTCCGCCCGACGGTGCCGAGATAGTCGGTCTGCTCCAGCGCATCGACCAGCTTGTCGGGGTCGGTGGAGCCGGCACGCTTGATCGCCTCGGTGATGTAGTGGACCTCGTCATAGCTGGTATAGCCGTCGTACGCGGGAAAGGCGCCGAACTTCTTCTCATACGCCTCGCTGAACGAGATGGTCGTCGGCGACAATGCGACACCGGCCGAGGCCGCCGAGGCGGTGATCACCCCTTCCGTTGCGCCGTTGGTGTCCTTCCAGAACGTGCTGGTCGTCGCCTGGGAGCTCTGCCCGGCCATCGGGATCGGCACCTGCTGGTCATGCCACTGCACCGTCGGCTGCACGCCGACATGGCTGATGCCGGTGATGATCACGTCCGGATGCTTGGCCTCGATCGCGTTGAAGATCGGCGTGAAGTCGGTGGTGTCCGGATTGAAACGGATGTGATCCAGCACCTGCAGCCCGGCCTTCGGCAGGCACTCCAGGTAGCGGACATCGAGCGGCGTGGTCCAGGCCGCGTCCTCGCTCATGACCACCGCGGTCTTCATGTGCAGCTTCTCGACCAGGTTGTCGTGCGAGGCGTCGCAGATCGCCTGCGCGATGAACGCCGAGGTCAGCCAGCCGTGGAACATGTATTTGTAGTTCGCGTAATCGTCATGCACGTGCTTGGAGATGTCGTTGCTGGCCGCGCCGGGCGTGATCGTCGGCATGTGCAGCCGCGCCGCCCAGGGCTCCACCGCCAGCACCACCTCGCTGATATAGCTGACGATGACCGCATTCACCTTGTCCTGGTTCACCGCGCGCTGGAAGGCGCGCACCGCGTCGGCCGCGGAGGAATGATCGTCGTACGCGAAGATCTCGATCTTGCGGCCGTCGACGCCGCCCGCGGCATTGATCTCGTCGGCGGCCATCTGCGCCGCGCGCGTGATGGAGGCGCCGGCTACCGCCGCTTCCTCGCCGATCACGCCGATCTTGATCGGCTCGGCCGCCCGCGCGGTGCCCAGGCCGAGCGCCGCGGTGAGCATCGTGGCGCACAGCAACACACGCCGCGCAGAGAAGGGGTGACTCATTGGTTGTTTCCTCCTGGATTGTGCGCCGACCGGACTGAAGCCGACGCGGATCGCCAGACGCTGCCCTTGAAGTGTGTTTCGATGCGACGTCAAGGTCCAGACGACCAGGGCCCCATGGAGCCAGAGTCGCGATGGGCCAGCGACAGCAGCCCGATCGTGCCCCAGCAGACTGCGCGGCCTCGGCCTGGATCGGCCGTCTCTGGCGGATGACCACGCGAACGAGGCCGGTGACAGGCAGGCATCGATGCCGGGGCTGAGCCCCGACATGACGTGCGGGAGGCGCTGGCGTTTCCCAAGCGTCACCCCGTCGCCGCTACCTCCAGCACATGCTCGGCGATCGCCAGCGCGGCGGTCAGTCCGGGCGATTCGATGCCGAACAGATTGATCAGCCCCGGCACGCCATGCGTCTGCGACCCCTGCACCACGAAGTCCTGCGCCGGCGCGCCCTTCGGCACGATCTTCGGCCGTATCCCCGCATAGCCCGGCTGCAACGCACCGTCCTTCAGCGCCGGCCAGTATTTCCGCACCGCCGCATAGAAGCCGTCCGCCCGGTGCGGATCGACCGTGTAGTCGATCGTGTCGATCCATTCCACATCAGGTCCGAATCGCGCCTGCCCGCCCAGATCGATCGTCAGATGCACGCCCAGCCCGCCCGGCACCGGCACCGGATAGATCAGCCGCGAGAACGGCGACCGGCCGGCCAGCGTGAAATAGTTGCCCTTGGCGTAATATGACCCTGGCACGCGGTCCGCCGGTATCCCCTCAATCCTTTGCGCGAAGCCCGGCGCGTGCAGCCCGGCCGAGTTCACCAGCAGCCGGCAGCGCAACGACATCGGCTCCGCGCCGCCGACATCGATCTCGATCCCGCCACTGACCCGTCGCCCGCGCTCTACCGGACTGTGGAACACCGGCATCGCGCCGGCGTTCTCCGCATCGCCCTGCAACGCCAACATGAAGGCATGGCTGTCGATGATGCCGGTGGATGCCGACAGCAGCGCGCTGGTGCAGTTGAGGTGCGGTTCCAGTGCGGTCGCCTCCGCCGCGGTCAGCACCTGCATGCCCTCGACGCCGTTCGCCTCGGCGCGGCGCTTGATGCCGGCCAGCATGGCGTCTTCCTGCGCGTTGGTCGCCGCGATCAACTTGCCGCAGTTGCGATGCGGCACGCCCTTCTCGGCGCAATACGCGTACAGCAGGCGTCGCCCCGCCACGCAGGACCGCGCCATCAGGCTGCCCGCCGGATAGTAGATCCCGGCGTGGATCACCTCGGAGTTGCGCGAGGACGTTTCGGTGCCGATGCCCTCCGCCGCGTCCAGAATCAGCACCTCGCGTCCCGCGAGCGCCAGTGCGCGCGCCACCGCTAGTCCCACCACGCCGGCCCCCGCCACCACGCAATCGACTGTCTCCACCCGAAATCTCCCCGGCCCTTGCGGTCGATTTACCCTCCGCTGCCGGACCCGGAAAGCTGGTACCCGCCGAGGACGAACAGCGAGAAGGCCGCATGTCGGCGCTCACCCGCAGCGCCTGCCGCGCTGGCTGCCAGTGGGCTGGCATGTCAGCAAGCGCCGCCGCGATACGACGGGGATCCACGCGCGCTGATTGCGGCGCGGTGATCAGGGCCACGCGATCCGACACGATCTTGGTGGCGCCTTGCGCACACTGGCGTTGATGCTCATTGTCATGCACATTGCAAGGAAGGTATCCGATGGCCGCTACCGAACGGGTCGTTGTCCTGATGTCCCCCGCAGAGAAGGCGGCACTCGACGCGAAGGCAGCGAGCGCCGGTGCGATCTCCGCGGGCGAGCTCATCCGCCGCGCGGTCGAAGCCTATGACGAACAGGCCCAGGCGGAGGCGGAGGAGCTCAAGGGATTGCTCTCCCTGCTTGCGGCCACCCATGCGCAGACGCTGCGGCAATTGGACCTGGCCGAGCGGAAGCTGGACGACACGCTGACCTATCTGGCGCGTAAGCCGGGATGAGCCTGTACAGCAGGGCAATCGCATTTGGCAGAATGCGTCGGCTCGGGTGCCGTTGATGCGCATCGTGTGTGGATCGCAAATCGAGCAAGCCAGAATAACACGGAGCACACGGAAAAGCAGATTAAGTCACGGAGTACACGGAAAGGAAGTGATGGCGCTTCGCGCAAAGTCAAACAGAAAGCTTGTGCGAATCGCCATGATTTGCTTTCCGTGCACTCCGTGACTTAATCTGCTTTTCCGTGTGCTCCGTGTTATTCTGGCTTGCTTGATTGTCTTGCCTAAGCCGCCCGCGGTACGGATGCAAGCTCGCGGCACACCAAACGCCACACACAAGGCCAAGGGCGATTGCCCTGGCCTGTACAGCGAGGCGATCGCCGCCATCAAATCGGTCATTCTGATCGACGAGCGCATGCAGTCCGTTGCCAGGAAGCTCGATCGGCTGACCGACGAAGTTCGCGATATGAAGGACCGACTGATCCGCCTCGAGACCATGATCGAGATCAGCCGCGGCGATGGCGCTGTCTTGCGCATTGCCCGGGTTCCCGGTCGCGGCTCGGATGATCCCGCCGGCAAGACCTAGGCCGATTCAGCCCTGAGGCTGCGGCGGCGCGGGCTGATCCTTAATCGCATGCCCCGCTCCGTCAGACGCGAAAGTCGCTACATTGCGCGCACGCACAGCCGGGAGAGACCAATCGATGCTCGCACTGCAAGCCGGCGAGGCCTCACTGGTGCTGGACCCGGCACAGGGCGGCAGCATCCTCGGCTGGACGCGCGGCGCCGTCCCGCTGCTGCGCCATGCCTCGCCGCGCGCCGTGATCCCCGGCGACACGCGCGAAATGGGCGGCTTCCCGCTGGTGCCGTACTCCAACCGCATCGCTGGCGGCCGCTTCCATTTTGCCGGCGCGGACTATCGCCTCGCGTTGAATTTCGGCGATCACCCGAACAGCATCCATGGCATCGGCTGGCAGCGCGCCTGGGGTGTCGCCTGCGTCGCGCGCGATGCGGCGACGCTGACGCTGCACCACACGCCGGACGCGGACTGGCCCTTCGCATTCACGGCCGAGCAGCGGTTTCACCTGGCCCCGGACGCGCTGCACGTTTCCCTCGCGATCACCAACCGTCACACGACGCGTGCCCCCGCCGGCCTCGGCCTGCACCCCTATTTCCCGCGCACCGCTACGACCGTCCCACGTGCAAACGCGACGTTGCAGTTCCGGGCCGACGCGGTGTGGCGCAATGGCGCCGACCAACTGCCCGTCGAACGCGTCGGTGTCCCGCCCGAGTGGGACCATGCGACAGGCCGCACGGTCGGTGACGTTGCGCTCGACAACTGCTTCGAGGGCTGGGACGGCACCGCGGTGCTCACCTGGCCGGACCGCCGGCTCACCATCGAGGCCGACAGCACGTTCCGCCACGCGGTGGTCTACACGCCGCTGGGGGAAAGCTTCTTCTGCGTCGAGCCGGTCAGCCACATGAATGACGCGATCAACCACAGCGGGATGCGCGTGCTGGACCCGGGCGAGACGCTGCGTGGCGAGATCAGATTCCGCCTCAATTGATGCCAACCGTTTCGATTGGTACAGGCATCTATTCCAAGTGTTGATCACTTGACGATTCGGATTAGAAACCCGATCGTATAGGTTTAAACCAGTCCTCCGATAAGGGCGGCGAGACCAGGGCGTGATCCAACCCCGTCTCCATAATAGTAGAAAATGTCCGCAAAAATGTGTGTTTGCAGTACGGACAAAAAGACGTCTGTTGTTGTCGAAAACACGCAGACCGACATAAAGAGGCAGAATATGGCGTCGCGTTGCTTCCCCCGCCGCCATTGCGTCGGCCTCTGGCCAATTTGGATTTTGCTGAGGATGCGCTTCCGGGCTTCATCCAACGAGACCGAAGCTTTCTCTGACGGACCCGAATTTGTTCCCATCTTACCGGTCTGTATTGTTGTGACCGCACGAATTTAGAATGGTCACGCGGACGCCGATGATCGCCGCATTCAGCGCGAACCCGTGTCTCAAGTAGCTCAATCGCTTCCGTCGCTGGTGATGTCCGCCATTGGTCGAGCAACCCATCCCTTCACCAGACCATCGCTGTCAGTTCCCCACCAGCGCCTGCCCCAACGCGGTCAGCGCCGTATCGTCATCAATCTCCATAGAGTTCCTCGACCGAGAGTTCGATGCCCGGCGGATCCAGCCGGATCCGCCCGGATATATGAGTATGCGTTACGACTGCTCCGTCGGGCCCGCGATGATGGTGGATGACCTCACGCCGCTTCGCCCGGACGATCAGGTAGTGTCGGATACTGGGTACCCGGAAGTAGTCCGCCAGCTTGCCCGCAAAATCATCGGCGCTGGTAGACGGTGACAACACCTCCACCACGATGATCGGGTTCGTGGCGGCAACCGCGTCGTCCGGCAGCGCCTCCCCGCAATTCACCATGGCATCGGGCTCGTAGTCGGTATCCTCACCGACCTCGACCGTGATCCCATCTGGCAATGCCTCGCAGGGCAGCCCGGCCGTCCGCAGCTCGCGATCCAGCGCACGCCAGACGCGAGACTTCAGCCGCGCGTGGATCACCCGTTCCGGTGACATTGCCACCGGCTCGCCGGCGATGCGCTCGTAGCGGGTCGCTTGGCCCTCGGCCCATTTGCGATAGGCATCCCGGCTCATCTGGTACCCCATGCGACGGTCTCCGAACGGGAGTTCCACAAGCCTATACCACACCGTGGCGTTCTGTCAGTGCGTCGCGAATTTGCTGGCCGGGGGACACGCGCCGGCGCGCTGATTTCGCCAGGTCAGCCGGCCCGGCCAGCAGCAACGGCTTCCATCCCGGCAGCTCCGGCAGAAGACGGACCCGCGCGCCGAGAGCACGCACGATCTGATCAAGCGTCGAGATCAGGATGTCGAACGACAGCTCCATCCGCGACACGGTAGCTTGCGGCTTCTTCGGTTTCCGCGCCAACTGAGCCTTCGTCTGGCCGAGCGCCCTGGCGCAGATCGCGCAGCGGCATCGCGTCCGCGATCAGCATCTGGGCATACGTCTCGATCTCGCCGCGCTCCTCGGCGGTGAACCGCTGCATGAACCTCTCGAACGCCATGCCGATTCCCACCCCCTCGCCTTCCATCTCACTTCGGCCCTGGACACCATCGCGCCCCCAACCAGGATGCCGCCTCCCTCAGCTTCCCACCAGCGCCTGGCCCAGCGCGGTCAGCGCCAGCCCGATCGACAGATCCAACCCCACTAGCCCGAGCGCCGGCAGCGTCGAGACCCCCAGCGCCAGCTTGATGGCGAACCACTCCAGCCACAGCGCCCAGCCGATCGCGATCAGCGACGCCGCCTCCTGCACCACGGCGGGCGCACCGAGCAGTCCCGGCACCGCCGCCAACACCAGCAGCAGGTACTGCACGACGTTGCACCAGTTCCACACGACCACGAAGAGCGACCAGCGCGGCGCGCATCCCATCGCCTCGACGATTGGGCGCGACAGCAGCGCGAAGCCAAGCCAGCCGACGATGTAGCTCAGCAGATCCAGCGCAAAATCATGCGCCGGCGTCGCACCCGCGTTGCCGCCGAGCTGGCGCAGCAAGATGAAGGCCGGCAGCGCGACCGCAATGGCCCAGAAGCTGCGCGCGGCACCGGCAAGGTCGCTGTCGGCATGCTGCAACCCCTCCGCCCGGCCGCGCGCCAGCAGGAACGCGGCGTGCATCCCGCTGGCGATCGAGCGCACGAAAATGGCGACGCTGTCCATCATCCCGCCGCCAATGAACCGCCGAACGCCAGCACCAGCAGCCGCGGGCCCAGCACCAGCAGGATGGTGCCGAGGTTGACGCCCACCACCAGCAGGGCCGCGCGGCCCGCGCCGAGGCCGAGCCCGTGGCGTGCCACGAACCAGTGCAGCCACAGCCCGTAGCCGGCCAGGCCGGCTACCACCAGCAGCACGCCCGCCTCGCTCGGCACGCCGAGGGCCAGCAGCATTCCGGCCAGCACCACGAGGCCCACCGCCAGGATCGGGATCGCCCATTGGCACCAGTTGAACGCCACCGCGAACCGCGCCCACAACGCCGCCCGCCCCCAGCGCCGCGCCAGCTCGTAGGACAGCACCGCCGGGGTCAGCAGGGCGCAGACCGTGGCCAGCAGATCGGACAGCGCGGCAAGTCCTCCACCCTGGCTCAGCATCAGCAACGTGCCGACCACCGGAAAGGCCAGCAGCGGCGCCAGGCTGCCGAGGAACGCCTCCGGTGTGTCGCCGAACTGCGCCAGGCCGTCCGGCCGGCCCGTGGCGACGCGGAAGATGCCGAGCAGGATGCTGCGCGTCCGCGGCGGCGCGTGGGGCACGGTGCCGCTCATTCCTGTGAGGCGGAGGCCGGTGAGGCGGGGGCCGGCGACACGAGAGTCGGAGACGCGTGGGCCGTTGAGGCGTGGGCCGGAGACACGTTCCGAGGCGGGGCCGGCGATGCCCCCAGCAGCGCGGCCAGCGCGGCGCGGTAGATGCCCGCCAGCGCGCGCAGCTCCGCGACCGGCACGCGCTCGTCCGCCTGGTGCATGCTGGACCCGACCAGTCCGAACTCGGCCACGGGGCAATAACGCGCAATGAAGCGCGCGTCGGAGGTGCCGCCGCCGGTGTCCAGCCTCGGTTCGACGCCACTCGCTTCGGCCACCGCGCGGCGCAGCGTCTCGACCGCCCCATTTGGTTTCGTGGTATCCGGCTGCGTAATGAACGACTCGCCGCTGATCGAGATATCCAGATCGAACCGCTCGGCGTGCTGCGCCAGCACGGCGCGCAGCCAGGCAGACAGCGAGGCACCGGTGTGGCGGTCGTTGAACCGGATATTCAGCGCGCCCCGCGCCGTCGCCGGAATGATGTTGGTTGCGGTGTTGCCGACATCCAGGCTGGTGAACTGCAGGCTGGACGGCTCGAACCATTCCGTGCCCGCATCCAGCGGCGCCGCGGTCAGCGCGCCCGCGGCCCGCACCAGGCGGTGCACCGGATTGTCGGCGCGGTGCGGATAAGCGACGTGGCCCTGTGTGCCGTGCACGGCGATCCTCGCGTTCAGGCTGCCGCGCCGGCCGATCTTGATCATGTCGCCCAGTTGCACCGGGCAGGTCGGCTCGCCGACGAGGCAGAAGTCGGGGATCTGCTGGTGCGCCGCCATCCACTCCAGCACGCGCACCGTGCCGTCGACGGCGTCCGCCTCCTCATCGCCGGTGATCAGCAGGCTGATCGATCCGTGCGGCTTCGCTTCCGCCAGAAGCTGCGCCACCGCGGCCACGAACGCCGCGATGCCGCCCTTCATGTCGCAGGCGCCGCGGCCGTACAGCACGCCGTCGTGCACCTCGGCGCCGAACGGATCGTGCCGCCACTGCGCCGCGCCCACCGGCACCACGTCGGTGTGCCCGGCGAAGCAGATGTGCGGCGCGCTGTCACCCAGCCGGGCGAATAGGTTCTTGATCGCGCCGTAGCGCAGGCGGGTGACGGTGAACCCGAGTTGCTCCAGCGCCTCGGCCAGCACGCCCTGCGCCCCCGCATCCGCGGGTGTGACGGACGCGCAGCGGATCAGCGCCTGGGCAAGGGGCAGCGGGTCGGTCATGGCACCGCACCACGACTGCTACTCCCTCCCCCCTTGAGGGGGAGGGTTGGGGTGGGGGGTCGGACGCGGCACGGGGCTGTGGTCCGACCCCTCTCCCCAACCCTCCCCCGCAAGGGGGGAGGGAGTAGTAGATTCGGTGGCGTCATCGCGCTCAATCGCGCAGCAATTCGTTGATCGAGGTCTTCGCCCGCGTCTGCGCGTCCACCGTCTTGACGATCACCGCGCAATATAGCGACGGCCCAGGGGACCCGTCCGGCAGCGGCCGGCCCGGCAGCGATCCCGGCACCACCACCGAGTAGGCCGGCACACGCCCGACATGGATTTGCCCGGTGGCCCGATCGACCACCTTGGTCGAGGCGCCGATGAACACACCCATCGACAGCACTGCGCCACGCTCGACGATCACGCCCTCGGCGACCTCGGAGCGGGCGCCGACGAAGCAGTCGTCCTCGATGATCACCGGGTTGGCCTGCAACGGCTCCAGCACGCCGCCGATGCCGACCCCGCCCGACAAATGGCAGTTGGCGCCGATCTGCGCGCAGCTTCCGACCGTGGCCCAGGTGTCCACCATGGTGTTGCGCCCGACATGCGCGCCGACGTTGACAAAACTCGGCATGATCACCGCGCCCGGTGCGATGTAGGCCGAGCGGCGCACTACCGCGCCCGGCACCACGCGGAAGCCGGCCTGTTTGAACCGGTTCTCGCCCCAGCCGGCGAACTTGATCGGCACCTTGTCCCATACGGGTGCGCCGCCGGGGCCTTCCATCGGGGCCGAGTCATAGAGGCGGAAGGACAGCAGCACGGCCTTTTTCAGCCACTGGTTGACCCGCCAGCCGTCCGGGCCAGGCTCGGCGACACGCACCTTGCCGTCGTCCAGCGCGTCCAGCGCGGCCTCGACCACCGCGCGGTCGTCGCCCCGCGTGGCGGGGGACAGCGCCTCGCGGCTCTCCCACAGGCGTTCGATCGACGGTTCCAACTTGTGCTGATCCATCCGCGCGCGGTTCCCCAGGTTGCGGCGGCGGACGATGGAGAGACCCCGTCCCGGTGTCAACGCGAACCGGTGATGCGAGCAGGGGGGTTGCAGTGGGGAGTGGTGGCGTTTGAGCGGGGGTGCTGACGTTCAGAGGGCGTAGGCAGAGGTCGTGCCCGCCGCGTGGTGGTGGGCGGCGACCGGCTGGCCGGGGCGACTGGCCGAGAGGCTGGCGCGGGCGGGCCGGTCAGCGGCCGCTGCCACGACCGGGATGTGGCGTTTGGAGATCGCCACCCGACCTATACCGGTCCTTCGCACCGAACGCCCCGCACGGGTAAACCATTCGATAGCAAATGACCCTGCAAACCAATCCATGGTACCATCAGCGGCAACTGGAGGCTTCCGATGGACCTCGCCTCGCCCGAGACGGACAGATACTACTCCCGCGAGGCGTTCAGGCGCTGGTGCGATGCCCAGCCGAAGGGCCGCTATGAACGCGTGGACGGCCGGATCGTGGCCATGCCACCCGAGCGCGGCGCGCACCTGCGGGTCAAGGGAGCAATCTACAAGGCGCTGGACCGCGCGGTGACCCTCGCCGGTGTTCCTTGCCAGGCATTGCCCGATGGCGCGACGGTCGAAACCGGCGACAGCGACTACGAACCGGACGCGCTGGTGAATTGCGGAGCGCCAATGGCCGACGACGCGGTCGCGGCGCCGAACCCGGTGATCATCGTCGAAGTCCTGTCGCCCGGCACGACCTCGACGGACACCGGCGGCAAGCTGGCTGACTATTTTCGCGTGCCATCCGTCGCGCACTACCTGATCGTGCATCCAACCCGCCGGACGGTCACCCATCACCGCCGCGCTGGCGACGGCATCGACACACGGATCATCGTCAACGGACCGATTACGATGGATCCCCCCGGGATCGTGATTACTGCGGAAGAAATCTACGGCGCTGTATAGGCCGATCGTGCTGTACCACGAGGTTCGGCGGTAGGTTCGGGGGGCGGCCAAACTGCCGCGCTCGACCCAAAGCAGCGGCCGGGTGTCACCACGGCGGCTACAGCGGGAATCGACCCAAAGCGGTCCTTTGCACGAGCGGGGCGTGCGGCCTCATCCTAAGCTGCCGTCCTGTGGGTCTTTACCAGCGACAACGCGAGGTGTAGAGATGCGCTTGATATGCAGGTTCTGCGGGATTGGGAGGCATGATGAACGTTGAGCAGTTCGCACTTGTCACTAACGCCGCGGCACGCACTGGAAAAGAGGCGGTGTTGCACAATGCTCGGGCCTTTGTGGAAAAAAACATCCAAACTGCCGATGACATCGTTATCGTCTCCGGCTTCTATGGCGAAGAGTTCATAAAGGCCGTCTTGCGCAATACCAAGTTCTCGGGAAGGGGCCGGCGACTGACTTTTGTGTTTGCCGGCCTTCCCGATGTGGTCCGTGATAAGCAAGTGGCTGATTTGAGGGCACTTAAAGATCACATCGTGTCCACCCATCGCTGCGCGGCAAAGAATGTTGATATTCGGCTGGCGACCAACTCAAAGTTTCTCCACGCCAAAGTCCTTCGCTTCCGGACAAGGAACCGTCTTCCAGTCTACATTATCGGCTCAGCGAACTTTTCCGAGGCAGCTTTTACCCAAAACGATGAAGCGATGGTGGCGATCAAGGGGCTTCATCCTGGCCTCAATGATTATATTCGACACGTTGTCAATACGTCACAGTCTATTAACGAGATACCATCCGACCTGCCGGCACGCAATTGGCGCGACTTTTTCCGCAATGGGTTCCTCTATTACCGACCTAGCAGGGCTATCGCATACACGATTGATCCGTTCGTTGATGAGGGATTCAAATAGATTGCAGCTAGGCTCCGGGAGCAGGTTATAAATCCATTGCCTTTTGCGGAAAGGAATGTACTTAGTCTGAACCTCGCTCTCCTTCTGGGTCTGGAGCCGCCGGGGAATACGAAATTGGGGTTCAAGCTGCCTACGTACGGAATCGAAACGGATTATGGCTATTGGGTACCGAAGGAGTACGTTGATTACATTGAGGAGAAGTTAGAAGAGGCATTAGGACCAAAGCGCCGGGCGCTGAAGAAGCGTGGCGCGGAGCTTCAGCAGGCTGGCGACAACTACGTTAATGCGCAAATCAAAATCTACCTGGACGAGGTGGAGCGTAGGATAGCAACCGGCGGGAAGCCGCTGAACCTGACGAAACAGCAGAAAGAGTCAATCTATGAAAAGATTGTCCGGCGTGTCCACCACTTGAAAACGCTGCTGACGCACCCGAAGGCATTGGAGCGGCTAGCACAAACATTGGTCGGTGCGCCCGTGCCTGAGTTCTGGGAGGATGAAGCTTCGGTAAGTCGGTTCTTTGAGGGATTCTGTTACGATATCCTTGCGAAACTCAGTTCACCTGGAAGCACGCCGAAGATCGTGACACATTTGGCCGATCAATTCCATATAAGAGAGGGCGATAATATCGAGACATGCCAAGAGAAAATCGAAGAGTTCTTTAGGCAAGATAATTTGTGGTCCGGGGACAATTGGCCTGCATTGCCTGAGGAAAAATAATAGAATACCCAGCCATTGGCGCATCAGTCGGGAAGGCCCGCTTTCCACCCTATGCGGGCATTCAAGCCGAGACACCGGCGCCTGCGCGCGGAAGGCTGTCGTTCTGCGCGAAGCGCCGTGCGGATGGCTCTGCCCGGGGCCAGGCAGGTGCGACCAAGGACCGCGTCGGTGGGTGGCGGGCGCGGCACGCGCGGCCGCGGTGTCGGCCGACCCGGGTGACGTTTGTCCTGGGGCGCCGCGGCCGATCCCGCACGGTTCTCCGCGTGCTCCGTGCCTCCTTCGTGCTTCCCCCGCGTCAGAATCTTGCTTGCTTGGGGACAGTCGAGCGCCCGACGCCTTGGGCCGATCCTCGGACAGCAGTGCGGCGTTCGTGCCCGCCGCAGCAAGGATTTTCACCACGGAGTGAGCCAGCGGCGACCTGGGTGACCGAGCGGACTGGCGGCAGCCCGCACCCCAGGCGCGCGGATCGGACCGGCGGCTGGGTGTCCCTACCCGGGGCGGTTTAGCTGGCGCCGAGGGGCGATTGGGTGTAAGATTGGATAACTAACCTCTAAGGCCCAGGATCGCAGATGCAACCAATCACAGTCACCGCCCCTGTCGCCGTCCCCAGCGCCACTGCCGTGCCGGGGGACCCCCGAGACAAGCGCCCCACCGGATCAACCCCCGGGTCAAGCGCCCCACTGGGTCAAGCCCGGCGGCAGGCTCTAGTGGGGCAAGGCCTACCGGTTGCAGGCTCTAGTGTAGCAGGCACCGGTGGGGCAAGCCCCTTTCAGAACCTGTCCCCGGTCTCCACCGGGACAGGACTCGCGGGCCCGCTCGCGGCGCCACACCTGCCGCCGGGCGCTTGTCCCGGTGGTGGGACAGTGCGGTTGGACCGGGTGGATTGCGGGGTGAAACCGGCCCCCCGCCCTCCACCAGGGCGGCTGCCGGGGTGGGGTCTGTCCCCTGGCAAGGGGCACGATCCGCAAAATCAGGACAAGACCCTATGAACCGTGAGACGGAGCGGGCGAGCGGGCCGGCTGCCGGAGTGGGGTCTCTCCCCGGGCAAGGGACACGATCCGCAAAATCACGACAGGACCCCATGAACCGGGACACGGTGTGGGCGGGAGGGGCGGCTGCCCGGTTGGGGTCTGTCCCCGGGCAGGAGGCACAATCCGCAAAATCAGGACAAGACCTTATGAACCGTGAGACGGTGGGGTTGGATCCGGTGGATGGCGGGGTGAGGCCGGCCCCGGGCCTCCACCACGGTGGGGCGCTCGGCCAAGGTGCACGGTCCGCAGAACGCGAACAAGATCCCATGATGAGCCTGCCACCGGGCGCTTGTCCCGGTGGTGAGACGGTGCGGTCCGGCGTGAGCAAGGAAGTCGTGGATGGCCGGCCCACCGGGTCAAGCGCCCGGTGGCAGGCTCCGCTTGTCCTCGGGCTTGACCCGTGGGCCGGCCATGACGGGGAGAGAGGACGGTGGCGACCCGACCACGGTGGCCGGTGGTGCGATGCAGTCTGCCGCGCGCCCGTTCCGGTTGGGCTGTTGGGCAGCACTGCCGGCAACGAACAGGCGGTGCACAAGCTGGGGGCGCAACTCGCGGGTGCCGGCGGATGGACGGTCCTGATGGCGATCGGCGCCGCGCCGCAGGCAGGGCGAGACTGGCGGCCGCGGCCGTGTCCCCCGATAAACACCTGCCGATGGGCACCTGCGGTTGATGGGCACCTACAAATGCGCAGCCTGCGGAAACCTTTCGTTAGCACGGACGGGATGAAAATGCGGCGATTACGCAGCTCGGATCGTCCCAAGGATCGTTCGCCGATGAGCGCCGCCAATGCCGGTGAAGCCCCCCCGCCTCCTGCCTCGCGGGAGCCCGCCGCCTTGCGACCCGCCGACAACGGCCTGTTCGCACCCCTGCGCAACGCGCTGCTCGACAGCCGGCAGCGTTGGCGTGACCTGGTCAACATGGCGGCGGACTTCGCGTTCGAGACCGACGAGCAAGGCCGTTTCAGCTTTGTCATGCCGGATCCGGCGCTCGGCTGGTCGGCGGTGACTCTGCTCGGCCAACCGGCGGACCGGCTGCTGGCGAGCGTCACCGAGAGCGGGGGCTTCAACCCGTTTCGCACCACACGGCCGATTCGCCGTCATCGAACCTGGCTGAAACGCCCCGACGGTTCGCTCGCCTGTGTCGCCTTCGCCGCCGCCCCGTTGCTGGACGGCAAGGGCCGCCAGATCGGCGTGCGCGGCCTTGGCATCGATGTCACCGAGCAGGACGATGCCGAAGGCCAGATGGCAGCAATGCTGCGCCACAGCGAGGTGCTGGACCACATCCTGACCGTCATGCGCCACGAGCTGGAGACCCCGAACGTGTTGCGCGCGGCGCTCGATGCGCTGGCCAACGCGCTGGGTGCCGAAGGGGCCGCGGTGATCAGTGCCGGGGAGGCCGGCGCGGCACCAACGATTACCCACCAGTCCGGCACGCACCAAGCCGGCACCAACCACGCCGGCATGTACCCCGCCGGCACGCGCCAGGCGGGCGAAGCGATCGACCAGGTGCTCGCGACCGCTTCCCGCCTGCTGGAGGCCGGGCCCGACAGCCTGGCCGAGGGTGCCACCGATGATGGGCGAGCCGTGCTGGTCTGCGCCTGCAAGACGCGGGTCGGCGCGACTGCCGGGCTGGCGCTGTGGCGCCCTCGAGGCGCGCTGGCATGGGACCTCGATGACCGCCTGCTCGCCGGCGCCGCGACGCTGATCGTGCGCATCGTGCTCGAGCAGGACGCCATGACGCGTGACATCGGCCAGCAGGCGCGGACCGACCCGCTCACCGGCCTGTTCAACCGCCGCGCGTTTCTCGAGGAACTGCCGCGCCATCTCGACCGCCTCGATCGCGAGGATGAGTGCGGCACACTGATGTTCGTCGATCTCGACAACTTCAAGCCGGTGAATGACCAGCTCGGCCACGAGGTCGGCGACCAGGTGCTTGGCCAGGCCGCGCAGATGCTGCGCAACCTGGTACGTCCCACCGACCTCGTGGCGCGGTTCGGCGGTGACGAATTCGCCATCTGGATGAACGGCGCCGACCACATGACGGCCGCCGAGCGCGCCGAGCACCTGCGCGTGAACGCGCCGCGCACGCTGGCCGAAATCGCGCCCGGGCTGGAGCTGCCGCTGAGCATGTCGATCGGCATCGCCTCGCGGCCCGCCGGCAGCAACGAAAGCATCGAAAGCGTGTTGCGGCGTGCCGACATGGCGATGTACGCGGTCAAGCGCGGCGGCCGCGGCCATTGGCGCGTCTCACACGCGGCCCCGTCGTGACCTGGCCGGACCTCCTGGTCGCCCCGCCGCGGCGCGACACCGTAACTCTGGACGAGGCCGCGCGGGTCCGGCTTGGCGCCGCCGCCACCACGCCCGTCGACCTCCTGCTGAAGCTCGCCCTCGATCCATCGCTCACCGTTCGCACCGCGCTGGCGATCAACCCGGCGGCGCCCCCGGCGGTCCTCAGCGTGCTCGCGCGCGACGCCGATGAGCGGGTCCGCGCGCTGCTCGCCCGCAAGCTGGCGGCGCTCGCGCCCTGTCTGAACGAGGGCGAACGATCCCGCCTCAACCAGCAGACCATCGAGGCACTTGGGCACCTGGTGGAAGACACCGCGGTGCGGGTTCGCGCGGCGATCGCCGAGGTGGTGAAGGAGATGCCGAACGCGCCGCGCGAGCTGGTGCTGCGGCTCGCACACGACACGGCCCTGCAGGTCAGCGAGCCGGTGATCCGCCTGTCGCCGATATTGACGCAGGAGGACCTGCTGTCGCTGCTGGCCACATCGCGCTCGCCAGAGATCGCATTGGCCGTGGCGCGCCGGCCCGGCCTGACCGGGGATGTGGCCGACGCCCTCGCCGAGACTGCCGACGCCTCGGCGATCCGGGCGATGCTGCTCAATCACTCGGCGCAGATCCGCGAATCGACCATCGATGCGCTAATCGCACGCGCCGCCCAGCACGTTGCCTGGCACGCGCCGCTGGTCCGCCGGCCCAGCCTGTCGGCGCGCGCCGCCGAGGCGCTGTCACGGATCGTCGCCGACACATTGCTGGCCGAGCTGGCCAGCCGTGCGGACTTGGCCCCGTCGGTGGCCGCCGACCTCCGTGCGCGTCTGAATGCCCGCCTGGGGCAGCCTACCGGGGCGAAACCGAGCGCCGCCGATACGCCGACCGATACCGCCACCCCGACCCAGGCCGCCACTCCGACCGATGCCAGCACCGCGACCGAGGCCCCCACTCGGACCGAGGCCTTGATCCAGGCGCGGGCACGCGCCTCCGCCGGCCGGCTGACCGAAACCGAGCTTCTCGACGTCGCCGGCCGCGGCGAGGAACAGCTGGCCGCCGCCATGCTGGCAGTGGCGGCCGACGTGCCGCTGGTGCTGGTCGAACACGCTGCAACGTTGCGCAGCGCCAAGGGCGTGCTGAGCCTGGTCTGGAAGGCCGGGTTCAGCATGCGGCTCGCGGTCCCGTTGCAAATCCTGTTGGCGCGGCTGGGACCCGGCGCGGTGCTGGCCCCCGGTCCGGGCGGCGCCTTCCCACTGGCGATCGAGGAGATGCGATGGCAGATCCAATTCCTGAGCCACGGTGCCCGGTAGCGCAAAGCCTGTCCGTCCTGGTTGCGGCCCCGGTGCGTCGTTTTCGGATGCCTGAATCGCGGTAGGGACGCGCATTACTGCACGCCCCCCGCACAGAACCGTACGAGCGGCATTCCCGCATACGGCTCCCACCTCGGGTGTTTGACGGCGAAGCGTTGCTCAGGCCAGGGATGGAGGATGCGCGGCTTCAGCAGGAAGTCCTCTGCCAGCCGCTTGATCCGCTGCCACGTCGTCTTGTCGCGCTGGCCGCGTCGCCGTAGCGACCGCCGCCAGAGCCGGACCACGCAGTCGCGGAAAATCTGGAGAGCACGGATGTTGGTCGGCACCGCGTGATAGGCAAAATACCCGGTGACCACCTGCCGCAGCCACTCCCCTTGTCGGGGAATCGGCTGGTGCATCCGCCGCCGCATTTCCTCCCTCACCGCCAGAAGCTTCGCCTGCAACCGATCGCGTCGGGATTTCCGCCATAGCAGGAACTTGCCACGCCGCGACTTGCCGCAAATCAGGGTAAAGCCCAGGAAGTTGAAAGTTTCCGGCTTGCCCAGCCCGCGCTTTTCTCTCCGCACCGCCGCTCGACGGCCGAATTCGATCAGGCGGGTCTTCTCCGGATGCAGCGTCAGTGCGAACTCGTCCAGACGTGCTCGCATCATTTCGAGGAACCGATGGGCCCCCGCCTTCGCACTAGGGCATGC
>PLXO01000336.1 GCA_003151425.1 Acetobacteraceae bacterium | reverse complement strand
GCGATTCGAGTCAGACTCTGAGATGCGGCGCCACGAATAGCGTCGCGCGCTGGAAGCAGGCCATCAGCAGTAGCCATTGCGGCGTCATATAGAAGAACGGATTGGCCGACAGGATACGCCGGAACCGCAGTCCGTCGCACGCCGAATACGCCTTGGCGCAGGTCAGCCAGTAGCGCTGTGGCAGCAGGCAGCCTTTCGGCAAACCTGTTGTGCCGGATGTGTACTGAATATTCATCAGGCCATCCAGGCCGGGAGTCTCCGCCGCTGGCAGATCGGGCTGCGCCAGGCGCAGCTCTTCCCAAGCGGTACAGTCCGGCGGCTTCGCCCCCACCACGACGACATCGTCCGTCGGCAACTCCAGGCCCGAACTGGAGAGCACCGGCAGGTGCTCGGTGCCAAGTACCAGAAAGGTCGTTCCGCTATCGGTCACTGCGTAGTGGAGCTCGCGGCCGGTATAACGAACGTTGACCGGCACCATGACCGCGCCGATGCGCGCGAGCGCAAGCCAGGTCAGCGGGAAGGCCGGAACGTTGGGCAGCATGACCGCCACCTTGGTCCCGTGCCGCACGCCGATCGCGCGCAACCCGTTCGCGCGCTGGGTCACCTCGTCGCGCAGCGCGCGGTAGGTGATCGTCTCGCCCGTCGCGATGAAGTGCCACGCGTCCGTGTCCGGACTGGCGGCGGCGGCGTCGCTCAGCAACGCGTCGATGTTGCAGGGCAACGGCTCCGCCTCGATCGACCGATGACGGGTGAGAACGGACGGCATCCAGTTCGGATCTGTTTCCACTTGGCCCACTCGGCACGCTTGGTCGATCGCCATGCGCTCTATCTTATCGACGGAATCATCCGGCATTGATGAACGATGTCAAGCGTACGGCCTGCGCGCTATCCGACCATCGTCAGACCGCCGCTGACACTGAGGATCTGGGCAGTTACGTAATCGGAACGCGAACTGGCGAAGAACAGGATCGCGTCCGCCAGTTCCTGCGGCTGCGCGATGCGGCGGAACGGGATCGCTTTCTCCAGCGCCAGCTTCACCTTTTCCGGTTGGGCGTGGAACAGCGGCGTGTCGGTCGGTCCAGGACAGACACAATTGACCGTGATGTGGTAGCGCGCCGTCTCGCGCGCCAGCGACTTGGTGAAGGCGATGATGCCGCCCTTGGCGCTCGCATAGACCGTTTCGCCCAGGCTGCCGACGCGCCCGGCGTCGCTGGCCACGTTGACGATCTTGCCGTAGCCGTTCGCCGCCATCGCCGGCACCAGCTTCTGCGTCAGGCCGATCGGCCCGCGCAGGTTGATCGCCAGCACGCGATCCATAAACTCCGACGTGTTCTCCAGGAAGGGATGGATGCGGTCCCAGCCGGCGGCGTTCACCAGGATGTCGACGCGCCCATGCCGCTCCAGCACGCCGGCGGCGCAGGCATCGACCGACGCGAGGTCGGCGAGATCGAGCGCGGCGTACTCGATCGCCAGCCCGGCGGCCTTCGCCTCCGTCTCGATCGCCGCACCGCCGTCCTGGTTGATGTCGGCGACGATCACCTTCGCGCCCTGCCGGGCGAACTCCAGCGCGGCGGCCTTGCCGATGCCGGAAACGCCGCCGGTCACCAGGGCGGTCTTGCCGTCGAGTCTCATACTGTTCTCCCGGAATGAAAATCCGCTGTGGCGTTGTTGGTCATGACGCGCTCGCCCACGCGATATCGCGGACCATCGCTTGCTGTTCGATCGGGATCACCGGTAATGTCGCGCCGGACGTGCATGAGCGATCGGTCGATCCAGCCATGCTCACGCCGCGACAATGCGGACGTCAAGCCGGGCCGACGGTGCGGTCCGGCGGACGGCACCCAGGGAGGAACGGACGATGCCGGTGATCGACGTGCACACGCACATGTTTACGCAGAAATTCATGGATCTGCTGAAGGCGCAAGGCGGGATCTACAACCTGCAGACGCGACCCGACGGGCAGGTGGAAATCTTCCGCCACGACACGCCGGTGGCAATTCCGCAGAAGGGACACTTCGACTATGCCTTGCGCATGCGTGACATGGACGCGGCGCAGATCGACATGGCGATCGTGTCGCTGACCTGCCCGAATGTGTACTGGGGTATCGAAGAGGTAAGCTGCGAGGCCGCGCGCGAGTCCAACGGCAGCATGGCAGCGGCGCAGAAGACATATCCGGACCGCATCCGCTGGTTCACCTCGCTGCCATGGGAATATCCGCGGCGGGCGGTGGAGGAGTTACAGCGAAGCTGCGATGCCGGCGCGATCGGGGTCATGGTGCTGGCGAACATCGCAGGGCGCAGCCTGACCGATCCGTTGTTCGCACCGATCTGGGAAGCGATCGACCGCCGCGCCCTGCCGGTGTTGGTGCATCCGACGGACCTGCCCGGCATCGACCAGATGGACATGAAGAAATACGACCTGAGCTGGTCGGTGGGGTTCATCGCCGATACCACGCTGGCGTTTACGCGGATCATCTTCGATGGTTTCCTGGACGTGTATCCGAACCTGAAGCTGATCGCCTCGCACGGCGGCGGGGCGCTGCCGTATCTGGTGGGGCGGTTCGACAAGGGCGACGAGGTGGAGATCCCGTCGCGGCGACGAATGAAGGCGCGGCCGTCGGACTATTTGAAGCGGATCTGGTACGACTGCATTACTTACCATCCCGCAGCATTGCAGTTCCTGATTTCGGTGGTCGGTGCGGACCGCGTGCTGTTCGGCACTGACTATCCGCATCAAGTGCACGACATGAAGGGATCGATGGCGAACACCGCCGCGCTGCCGGCGGAGCAGTGCCAGGCGATCCGCGAGGGGAATGCGCGGCGTATTTTCCGGATTTGACCTTGACGCAAGGAAATTGCCCACCCACGCTACCGGCCAACGCGACGGGGCAGAGAAGAGATGGGTGACTTCGACGGGCAGGTGGCGCTGGTGACCGGCGCCGCCCAAGGGCTGGGACGTTCGATCGCAACCTTGCTCGCGCGCCGCGGCGCCACCGTCTACCTGGCCGATCTCAACGGACCAGGCGTCGAGGCGGTGGCGGCCGATCTGCGCGCGCAACATCTATCCGCCAACGCCAGTTGCACCGACATGGCGGACGAGCCGGCGGTGCTCGCGCTGCGCGACCGTATTGATACGGAAACTGGGCGGCTCGACGTGCTGATCAACAACGCCGGGGGCTGGCGGTACGAGACCATCCGCGAGGTTACGGCAGCGAACTGGGACTGGACGTTCCGGGCCAATCTGTTGAGCGTGTTCATCGCGTCGCGCGCCTGCATGGACATGATGATCGCGCGCCGCTACGGACGCATCGTCAATATCGCCTCCACTGACGCCTATCGGCCCAAGCCGACGTTGCCGGCGTACGCCGCCGCCAAGGCCGCGATCGTCAGCCTGACGCGCACCTTCGCCGAGGAACTGGCGCCGCACGAGGTACTGGTGAATGCCGTCAGTCCCGGCGCAATGGCGACCGAGACGGCGAAGGCACAAAGCTGGTTGGCGCAGCGCATCCCTACCATCCCGGTGCGCCGCGCGGCAGAGCCCGAAGATATCGCGGAGCTGGTGGGCTTTCTGGCGTCCAGCCGCAACCGTTACGTCGTTGGCGAAAGCGTCATCGCCAACGGCGGCGCGCTGATGGTCTGACGCAGGAGGAAACGATGGACGCCAACTTAATATTGCAGGGCCGGGTTGCCCTGATCACCGGCTCCGGCCGCGGCATGGGGCGCGCGCATGCGACGCTGCTGGCGCAGCATGGCGCGGATGTGATCGTGCACGACGTCGTGCCGGAACGCGTCGCGGAGACCGCGGCGATCGTGCGCCAGCACGGCCGGCGCGTGATGGAGGCGGTGGTGGACGTGGCCGACCCGGCCGCGATGGCAGTGCTCGTTGCGCGGGCGGAAGCGGATCTCGGGCCGATCTCCATCCTGGTGAACAACGCCGGCATCGGCGCCGATCGAGCCGTGACCGAAGCGATCGACGAGGCGATGTATGACCGCATGTTCGACGTGCACGTGAAGGGCACGTTTTTCACCACGCGCGCGGTGCTGCCCGGAATGAAGTCGCTCGGCAGCGGGGCGATCGTCAACATCTCGTCGATCTGGGGCATGGTGGGGCATCATTTCGGCTCCACCTACTGCGCGGCGAAGGCGGCGATCCTTGGATTCACCAAGTCCTGGGCAAAGGAACTTGCGCCGCACCGCATCACGGTGAACGCGATCGCCCCGGGCGGCGTCACCAGCCCGATGGCGATCGAAAAGGACGGGATCGACGCGGTGCGCGAGCGCATGGCGCGGGTGCCGCTCGGGCGATGGGCGGAGCCGGAGGAGATCGCGCACGCGGTGCTGTATCTCGTGTCGCCGCACGGCAGCTTTATCACCGGGCAGGTGCTCAGCCTGAACGGTGGCGACACGATTGTCGGAATCTAATGGCGTGGGCATCTGACGGCGCCGGTATCTGACGGCAGGGAGCGGTTCATGCATTTCGGTCTGTTCAGCTTGATGGCACAGCGCGACCGTGCCATCACCGCGCGGCGCCTGTACGAGGAGACGGTGGAGCAGGTGAAGCTGGCCGAGGCGATCGGCTTCGACATCGCGTGGTTTGCCGAACATCATTTCTCCAACTATTGCCTGTGCCCTTCGCCGATCACCATGGCGAGCTGCCTGGCGCCGCAGACCACGCGCATCCGGCTCGGGACCGCGGTGATCGTGGCTCCGTTGTATCATCCGCTGCGCATGCTGGAGGATATCGGCATGCTCGACGTGATCAGCAACGGCCGCGCCGTCATCGGTCTCGGCACCGGCTATCAGCAATACGAATTCCACAAATTCGGTGTCTCGCTCGATGCCGCGCGCGACACGTTCCTCGAGACGCTCGATGTACTGGAGCAGTATCTATCCGGCGGCCCGGTCCACCATGAGGGGCGCCACATCCGCATCCCCGAGACACATTTCGTTGTTCACCCGATCCAGCGCCGGCCGGAGATCTACGTCGCCGGGTTGGCGCGCGATCCGGTGACCCAGGCACGCGTGGTCGCCAACGGGTACGTGCCCATCTTCACCACCGGCTGGAGCACCATCGCGCAGATGCAGGAGGTTCGCGCCATCGTCACCGCCGCCAATCCGCAGGCCGCAGGAGACCCGGCGCACGCACCGTACGCAATGCAGCGCTACGTCTTTGTCACCGACGACAAGGCCGAGGCACTGCGCGCCGCCGAGGCCGCGCGCTACATTCGACGGGTCGCGATGTCGATGCGCAACAATGTCGCACGACTGGACGGCGCCTTCCTGCAGGAGATGCCGGCGCCGGACGAGCCGTCGTTGGAGGACATCGCCAGCCGCCTGGTGGTCGGCGACGCTGAGACCTGCGCAGCCAGGCTCGCGGCGGAAATCGAAGCGCTGCGGCCTGTGCATATTAGCTGCTTCATGGCGCTGCCAAATGTACCGCAGGCGCGGACGTTGCGCTCGATGGAGCGTTTCGGTGCCCAGGTAATGCCAATGCTCGACCGGCATTTCGGCGGGCTCGCGCGCATCGGCCAACCGGCGTAGCACGACGGTCGTGGCCGCCGTGCGCGCGCCAAAACCTTGGACGCTGGGGCGCGGCTATCTGCTGCTGCTGCCGCTGCCCTGTTGCTTTCTTGCGGTGTTCTTCATCTGGCCGCTGCTGCGTGTCGTGCTGCGCAGCCTGCTGGAACCACAACCAGGATTTGCCAACTACGACAAGGTGCTGTTCTCCGGCCCATACTTGCACATTTTGCTCTACACGCTGGAGATCGCCGCGCTGGTCACCGCGATCTGCCTGCTGGTCGCCTATCCGGTCGCGGCGCTGACCGCGCGTATGCGGGGCCTTGCGCTGCGACTGATGATCGGGCTGATCGTCGCCTCGCTGTGGACCAGCGCGGTGATCCGCAGCTATGCGTGGATGATCCTGTTCCAGCGCTACGGCATCGTGAACCAGGCCCTAGTCGCGCTGGGCCTTGCCGACGCACCGGTGCGTATCCTGCAGACTACGACGGCCGTAACGATCGGCATGGTGCATATTCTGTTGCCGTTCATGCTGCTGCCGCTGATCACGACGATGCGCCGGATAGATCCGACACTGCTGCGCGCCGGGCGCATTCTCGGCGCCGGGCCCGTGCGGCTGTTCCTGCGCGTCTACCTGCCGCTGTCGCTGCCTGGCGTGAACGCCGGCGTGGCGCTAGTGTTCATCACCTCGCTCGGCTTTTTTATTACGCCATCGCTGCTCGGCGGGGGGCGCACAAATATGGCGGCGATGATCATCGAGCAGGAGGCCAATACCTATCTCGACTGGCCGCTGGCCTCGGCGATCGCCACGATCCTGTTGATCTTTACGGTGGCGATCTATCCGGCCTACGGACGGTTGGCGCGCATCGACGTGACACGTGGCGTGCGATGACCTCGCGGGGGGAGCGTCGTCAGCGATGCCGTTAAGCGGAGAGCTCGGCCTGCGCCTTGCCGGCCGTACATGCGCCGCGCTGCTGCTCACGCTGTTCGTCGTATTTTTGGTGGCGCCTGTCGTGGTTGTGGCGCTGATGTCGTTCACCGATCAGCTCTACCTGGCGTTTCCCCCGACCCGGCTTGTGCTGCGCTGGTACTATGTGGTGTGGGACCAGCCGCGCTGGCTGCGTGCGGCGTGGAACAGCATCCAGATCGGTGTCGCAACGGCGTCGGCATCGGTGTTCCTGGGCACGCTAAGCGCGTTGGCGGTAACGCGCGGCGCGCAAAGGTGGCTCGTCCCCGTCGGTTCGCTGGTGGTCGCGCCGATGATGCTGCCGCACATCATCATCGCCATCGGCCTGTATCCCACCATGCTCGACCTTGGACTTTCCAGTTCGTACGCGGCGGTGGTAATCGGCCACACGGTGGTGGCAACACCGTTGGTGTTCATTACGGTCTCCGCGGCGCTACGCGGCTACGATCATGCGCTGGAGCTGGCGGCGATGACACTCGGCGCGAATGGCTGGCGGTCGTTCATCCATGTGACGTTGCCGATGATTCGCAGCGGGCTGGTGGTTGGCGGCATCTTCGCCTTCGCCGTGTCGTTCGACGAGCTGATGCTCGCGCTGTTCCTGGCCAGCCCGCGCACCGAGACGCTACCTCGGCTACTGTGGGAGCACCTTGCACAAACCGTGACGCCGGCCATCGCCGTGGTGGCGACGCTGGTGCTTGCCTTCACACTGTTGCTGCTGCTCACGGTCCAGGCGCTGCGACGGCGCGGCATGGCCGAGCCGGCAGCGTGACACGCGGTGCCGCCTTGGAATTTGCCGGTCTCGGCAAGCGGTACGGCGCAATCGCAGCGCTGCTTCCGACCAATCTGATGATTACGCCAGGGGAGTTCTTCGCCGTGCTCGGGCCCTCCGGTTCCGGAAAGTCCACGTTGCTCGGTACTGTCGCCGGGTTCGTTGCGCCGAGCGAGGGGCGGGTGATGATCGACGGCGCCGACATCACCGCCATGCCGCCGCACCGGCGCAACATCGGCATGGTGTTTCAGAACTATGCCCTGTTTCCCTACCTGACCGTGGCGCGGAACATTGCATTTCCGTTGAAGATGCGCCGCCTGCCACGGGCGGAGATCGCCGCGCGGGTGGCGCGCGCGCTGGAGATGGTGCGGCTCGGCGGCTTTGCCGATCGCATGCCGGCGCAGCTTTCCGGCGGACAGCAGCAGCGCGTGGCGCTGGCGCGGGCCGCGGTCTACGATCCGCCGCTGCTGCTGATGGACGAGCCGCTCGGTGCGTTGGACAAGAACCTGCGCGAGGACATGCAGGAGGAACTGCGGCAGTTCCATCACAGCGTCGGCGCAACCATCCTGTACGTGACGCACGATCAGCAGGAAGCCGCATCGATGGCGGATCGAATGGCGATCATGAACCACGGCGCGATCGAGCAGGTCGGCCCACCACATGAGCTTTACGAACGACCGCGCAACAGCTTCGTCGCGCGCTTCCTGGGCGAGGCGAATATGTTCGGTATTGTGCGGACCGATCCACTCCCGGCGGGGCGGTCGCGGTTCGCCACCGAAGTAGGACTGGAGCTGCTTGCGTGCGGATCGCCGACGGGCACGGTTGTTTGTATCCGGCCGGAGAACGTCACCATTGCCGAAACCCCGCCGGCGCGGGACAATTGCTTCTCTGGCCGCATCGTCGATATCGTGCATGCCGCCGGCAGCATCCGTTATCGTGTAGCGATCGCGCCGAACTGCATCGTGACCGCGCGTGTCGCGTCGGAGCGACGCACGACGGTGCTGCCAAGGGATGGCGTCGTGCATGTCGGCTGGGACGCCGAGGACGCGTTGGTGCTGCCGGCATGAGCACAGTGCCACAACAGGGGGAGTGACCATGACCACATCACGCCGTGTTTCTCGCCGTGCCGTGCTAGGGGCCGCCGCAACCGTGTTGGCCGCGCCACCCCTGGCGCGCGCCAAGCCGGCAAGCATTGTCGTCGCGTCGAGTGGCGGCAAGCTGGAGGAGGCGTTCACCGCGGCCTATTACAAGCCGTTCACCGCGAAGACCGGCATCGAGATCGTCAGCACGGTCAACACCTATTCGAAACTTAAGGCGATGGTGGAGGCAGGCGCGGTTGAATGGGATGTGGCACAGATGGATTCCTCTGCCGCGGCGACCAACGCCGCGCAGGGGTTGCTGGAGAAGCTGGATTACGGCGTGATCGACAAGACCGATCTGATCGCCGGCGTGCCGCACGAGTCCTACGTTCCATGCGATGTGGCCGCCGCGGTGATGTCTTGGAACACCAAGAACGTCAAGGCGGCGGATGTGCCGCAGACCTGGGCGGAGCTGTGGGATATGAAACGGTTCGGCGGCCAGCGCGGCTTCTGGAAGCAGCCCTTCCAGACCATGGAGATCGCACTGCTGGCGGACGGCGTGGCAAAGGACAAGCTGTATCCTATCGATGTCGAGCGTGCGTTGAAGAGCCTGGATCGGATCAAGTCGCAGATCTTCTGGTGGACCAGTGGCGGGCAATCGGCGCAAATCCTGATTGACGGCGACATCGCCGCCGGAATGACGTGGAACGGCCGCGTGTTCGATCCCAAGCTCGCCGGCGCGCCGGTCGACTTCAACTTCAACCAGGCGTTGTTCGTTGCCGACGCGTGGATGATTCCGCGCGGGACAAAGAACAAGCAGGCGGCAATGGACTTCATCGCCTTCACCCTGCAGGCCGGTCCGCAGGCAGAATTTTCCAAGGCGATTCCGTACGGGCCGGTCAACCGCAAGGCGCTGGCGCTGCTCGACAAGCAGCGGCTCGCGTTTCTGCCTTCCTCGGAGGAAAATTTGCCAAAGGGCGTGTTTCAGAATTTCGACTGGTGGGCGCAGAACGGACAGAAGGTCGGCGAAGTGTTCAATAGCTGGATCCTGAGCTGAAGCGGGACATCACGATCCGTCCCCCGCTTGTGTCGCTCCACAAAATGCGTCCGCGGGCGGCCACCGGCCAGACCGCCTCGATGCGGCCGCCGAGTGTCGCGTAGATCCGCTCGTGCAGATGCACGGTGGTATCGGTGTAGCCGACGATCGCTTCGAGTTTGTCACCTACGCGCTGCGTCTCGCTCGGTGCTTCGAGCGCGATGATGCCGTGCTCGGCGGAGAGCCGCATCGGCTTGGCCTTGGGTAGCCCGAGCGGCTCGGGCGCCGCGGCATCGCTGCTCATCGCCTTCTTGCTAGCCGGCGGATCTGCTGCGCCCCGACGATCTGATTGGCGGTGAGGATGTCGCGCAGGCCGGATGCGGCCATCACCTCGGCCTCGCCGACCTTCGCGCAGATGACGCCGATGGCGCCGGCGGCGAGCTGCCGACGCACGATCTCGGGCGTCTTCTTGCCCGTGATGTGCGGCCGCCAGGACACGCCGGCCTCGCGGCACGCCGCTGCCATGCGGGCGATGTTGGCCGCAAGCACATCGAGGTCGATCAGCAGGGACGGCGTGTCCAGCACGTCCTTCGGTTGCCTCACGCATGCGTCGGTGTCGATCATCGAGCAGTTTCTTCTTATGGGCTGGAGCTCGTTATGAAGGGCGCGGCGCGATCAGCGGCGCGCGGCGTAGTAATGGCGCCGCAGCAGTGCGCTGCCAGTCAGGGGCAAAGCAGCCGCGAACAGGATGGTCGCCAAGGCCTCCCGGTCAGTGCGATGCCACGAACAATGCGTCCACCACGCGCACCTCGCCGGATCCCTTGCGGATCAGGACGGGATTGAGGTCACACTCGAGAAGTACGTCGCACAAATCGGCCGCGAGGTTCGACAGTCTGCAGATCAGTCCGGCGAGCTTAGCCATGTCGGTCAGCGGAATGAGATTGCGGTAGCCGTGCAGCAGTGCGCCCAGCCGCGTGCGATCGATCATGCCGGCGGCTTCCGCCGTGGACACCGGGCTGAGGGCAATAGCGCGATCGGCCTGCAATTCCACCAGCGTGCCGCCCATCCCGACTACCATCAGCGCGCCGAACGGCGGGGATGCCTTGAACCCGACCATCGCCTCCACGCAGTCCACCAGTTCCTCCTGCAGTTCGAATCCGTCGATCACCGCTCCCGGAACGTTCGCCCGTATGTTCGCCTCGATTCGCGCGATTGCCTCGTGCAGGTCAGCCGCATCGCGAATCCCCAGTTGCACGGCGCCGACATCCGATCGATGCGGGACATCGCGCGACACCACCTTCGCCACCAGCGGATATCCGAGTGTTGCGGCAAGGGTTGCAGCTTCTGCGGCCGTCCGCGCCACGCCCGACCGCACCTGGGGCAAAGCGTAGGTGTCCAGCAGACGCCGAACCAGTTCACCGCGCACAGGGCCGCGAGATGCGCGCAGATCGTTCCGTAACAGATCTTTGTCTGCACCCAGTTGCCGACCTGAGATCCGCCGCGGGTCCGGTCGGCGCGCGGACCATGTCGCCATGCAGCGTGTCGCCGCCAGCGCGGTGCGCAGACCGCGCAGCATGGGAATTCCGGTCCCAGACAACACGCCGCTCAACTCGTCGCTCAGCGCTTCGCCTGTGGACGAAACCACCACAACCGGCTTGCTGGAGTCGCGGCTTAGCTCGACGACCGACTGACACTGGCCCTTGTACCGCCCGATGCTGCGTGTGGCGATCGAATATTGTGCGTCCTGAATCACGAACAGCATGTCCACATTCGAATCGTCCAACACCGCCTTCATTCCGGGCATGTCGTTGCGGTTGCCGCCCGCCACGACGGTGGCGCCGAGGTCGAGCGGATTAAGCCCGGACGAGCCTGGCAACAGGTGTTTCAGCTGCTCCGCAGTTTCCGACGTGAACGACGCCAGCGGCACCCCAGCCGCCTCGGCCAGGTCGCAGATCAGCGCAACCTCGCCACCGGAGATGCCAATCACGCCCAACCGTTTGCCGCTCGGGCGCCAGCGGGAAACCGCCATGCATTCCAGCGCGGCCACCAGTTCGTCGTAGTCCGACACGGTCGGGATGCCGTACCGCGCGAAAAAACACTCGACCGCATCTCGATCGCGGATCAGCGCGCCGGTGTGCGCCTGGGTGGCCAGGGCACCGGCCCGCGATTGCCCGACCTTCAGCACCACTACGGACTTGCCTGCCGTCTGCGCCAGATCCACTGCATCAGCGAAAGCATCCGGGTTTTGGATCGATTCCATGACCACACCGACGACCGATGTCTCGTCGTCATGCGCGAGCCATCGCAGATAATCCGCCGATGTCACGCGGAACTCGCTGCCGAGCGTCACGACTTTGGAGAACCCCACATTGGCCGAGTTCATGACGGCGATCGCAGCCGAACCGGACTGGGCGAGCAATGCCACCGACCCGCGACGCACCCGCGGCGAGACCTTCGCCGTGTACAGCGACAGCGCATCCGACATGTTGACCAGTCCCATGCAGTTGGGACCATGCATGACGATGCGGCCTTCGGTGGCGATCTGGCGCAGCTTCGACTCTTCCGCCTGGGTGAAGCCGTTCGACATCACGATCGCTGAACGAACGCCGGCGCGGTCAAGCCGGCGCATCACATCCGGCACGCCGGATGCCGGCACCGACACCACCGCGACGTCGGTGTCGGCGGCAAGTCCGTCGATCGACTTTGCGGTGGCGTATCCTTCCAACTCGGCAGCCTCGGCATGCACCGGAATGACCAGGCCGTTGAAGCCGCTGTCACGCAAATTGGTCAACACGACGTTGCCGTTGTTGCTACGCCGCGACGATGCACCGATGACGGCGATCGTGCGCGGCCTGATCAGCGAGTCCATGACGTTCAACATCTCGGTGTTTCGCCTTACGCCCTATTGGCCAGGTTTAAGCCAGACTTCGGCCCAGTTCGGGTATTCATTGAATGAGATGTCGAACTGCTTTTGCAGATTCTCGAACCGGGTCGAGACACCGTAGTAGGTGGAGACGTTGGTCAGGGTGATCTCGTTCAGGTCGCGCGCGACGATCTCGATATAGGTCTTGTAGTACTGTCGGCGATCGGCCGCCGCCGCGGTGTTCGCCTTTGCCGCCGCGGCATCAAGCGCCGGATTGCAATAGGAAGTCGGATTCACATAGGGCAGGTGCGTGCTGTTGCAGAGGAAGCTGCGATCTACGCCCAGCATCGGATCGGTCCGGCCGGTCAACGAGACCAGCGAGCCATCGAAGTTGCGCTGATTGTAGACCTTGTCGACCCAGAGCTGGACGTCCAGGCCGACAAGCCTCACATCGATCCCGATGGCCCCCCATTGGGCGGCGAGGATCTGCGCCATCGGCTCCATGATCACGCGTAGGAACTCGGCGCTGGGGTAGGTCAGCTCCATCGCGAACCGCTTGCCGTTGACCAGCTTATAACCCGCGTCGTCCAGCATCTTGGCTGCCTTGGCCGGCTCGTACGGATACAGCTCGCTGTATTTGATCGATGGGTCGGTCAGGTCGGTAAACTGCTCTGGAATCGCATTGCCCGCCTCGGCGGCGAAGCCATGATAGGCATCGGAAACGATGCGGTGCCGATCCATCGCGATCAGCAGGGCCTGACGCACCCGCACATCGTCAAACGGCTTGCGCGCGGTGTTGAGATCGAGCGACGCGCGCTCCGGCGCACTCAGCTCGACCTTATGCGCGATCACCTTGCCATCAGCCGCCGCATCCTGGACGCGCTTCAACTGCGTATATGGCAGCTTCATGAAATCGATCTCGCCACGCAACAGAGCATTGGTTTCTTGCTGCATGTCGGGAATGATCGCGACGACCACCGAATCGAGATAGGGCCTGGGGCTGTCCCAGAAATACGGGTTGCGGACGAAGGTCAGCGCGCGGCCCTGTTCCCAGCTTTGCAGCTTGAATGGGCCGAGACCGACCGGCGTGCGGTTGGCCGGATTGAGTGCGATGTCGGTATGCTCGTAGACGTGCTTCGGCATCAGCGGAAACACTTCCTTGTCGAACGCATCGAGCATGACCGCCAGCGGCGCCTTGGTGTGCACCACGAACGTTGCGTCGTCGGGCGTTTCGACGCTTGCCACGTTGGCCAGCGTCTGCGTCTGGTAGGTGTTGAACTTGGCGACCTCGAGCAGCGTGAACGCCACGTCGGCGGAGGAAAATTTCTCGCCGTCCGACCATTTCACGCTCGGCCGCAGGTGGAACGTATAGGTCTTCAGGTCCGGCGACACGTCCCATGAGGCGGCGAGGTGTGGCACCTTCTGGCCCTTTGCATCGCGCGCGAACAGCCCGTCCGCCCAAATATCCGCGATGGTCAATGCGGAGGTCGCCGAGGTCATTTGGGTATTGAGGGTGCCGAGACCCGAGCCGTCGAGCGCGACCACCAGCGTGCCGCCCTTGTGCGGCGTCGTCGCGTCGGCCGCTTGCGCCGCGGCGGGCACGCCAAGCAGCGCCGCGGCAACCAGGATCTCAGCCGCGAACGTCCCCGTCAGGCAGGCCCAAGTCACGAAGGCCCTAGTCGCGAAGGCGGGGGCGGCAAGCGCCCATCGCAGTTCCGCCGTCGCGTTCCGGCAACCCATGATCAACCCCCTTCTTCCGTTCGGCGCCGCCGTGCCAGCCGCGGATCCGCGATGAGTCTGGCATTCAGCAACGTCCGCGTATACGCGTGGCGTGGGCTGCGCATCACCTCGGCCGTGGCGCCGGTCTCGACGATCTTACCCAGATACATGACAGCGACGCGGTCGGCGATCGTCTCGACTACATTAAGGTCGTGGCTGATCAGGACAAGCCCGAGATGGAACCGCCGCCGCAACTCGATCAGCAGATCGAGCACCCGTGCTTGGACCGACATGTCGAGACTTGACAGCGGTTCATCGGCGATCAGCAATTTTGGCTGAACCGCCAGCGCCCGGGCGATGGCGACGCGCTGTTGCTGGCCGCCGGACAGCTCATGCGGATAGCGGCCGAGGTAGTGGTCCCCGGGCACCAGACCAACGGCCTCGAGTTGTTTTATCGTAATGGCGCGCAGCGTCTGCGGTGTGGCCAGACGGTGCCGCAGGAAGACATGCGCGAGGGTGGTCTCGATCCGCATGCGTGGGTTCAGCGACGCTGCGGGGTCTTGGAAGACCGGCTGAATCTCGCGGCGAAACACGTGCCGGTCGTGGCGCGTCAGCGCCGTGGTGATCTGGCCACGAAACAAAACGTCGCCGCATGTCGGCGCGGACAACCCGAGCAGGATGCGGGCCAGGGTGCTCTTGCCCGACCCGGATTCGCCGACGATGGCGAGTGTTTCGCCTTCATGCACATGCAGATCGACCGCGTCGACCGCCTGGATGGTCTTGCGCCGCCAACCCTGCCTGCCCACGGCAAAGGTCTTCGTCACCGCGCGCGCCGACAGGATCGGCGTCATACACGCGCGCTGGGTTGCAGCAGGCGCCGACCGGCGGCGATCAGGCTGGCGGTGTAGGGGTGACGCGGCGACTCGAACAGGCTGAACACGTCGGCATCTTCGACAAATTTGCCGCCAGTCATCACATAGACCCGGTCGCACAACTCGGCGACCAGGCCGAAATTGTGGGTGATGATCAGCAGCGCCACGTGCCGATCCCGGTTCAGCCGGCGCAGCGTCTCGATCACCTGCATCTGCACCGTCGCATCGAGCGCGGTCGTCGGCTCGTCGGCCACCAGCAGCCGCGGTTCCGAGGCCAGCGCCATGGCGATCAACACGCGCTGGCGCATGCCGCCGGACAGCTCGTGCGGATAGGCGCGCAGGACGCGCTCTACGTCCGACAGGCCGACCTGCAGCAGCAGCTCCGCGGCGCGGGCACGCAGCTTGTGCCGGTCGCCGATCGATCGCAGCGCCTCGTCCATCTGTGCCGCGATGCGCCGCGTCGGGTTGAGGTGGTTGAGCGGGTCCTGGAACACCATGGAGAAACCGCCGCGGCGTCGTAACAACCGCAGCCCAGCTTCGGGCATCCGCGCGACGTCGTGTCCGTCGAACATTACCTCACCCGACAGATGCGCCAGCGCGACGTTCGGCAACAGCCGGGTGATGGCACGGCCGAATGTGCTTTTGCCCGAGCCGGACTCGCCAAGGATGCCGACGCACTCGCCCGCGCGCAGGTCGAGATCGACGCCGTCAACCGCGTGGATGATGCGATCGTTCACTCTCAGGTGGACCTTCACCTGGCGTACCGTCAGCAGAGCCGGGCGGGGCTTGGTGCCGGACATTGAAGCTCAGGCCTGCAAGCGTGCCGTGGTGGCAAGCGCGCGCGGGTTGCCAGCCTCGTTCAAACCGTCAGCCAGCAGATTGAGCCCAAGCACGGCGATGCAGATGGCGACGCCGGGAAAAACGCTCATCCACCAGGCGCTGTCCAGATAGGTCTGGCCGCGATTGAGCAGCTCGCCCCAACTCGGTACGCTGGGATCCGACAGGCCGAGAAACCCCAGTCCGGCCGAGATCAGGATGGCCAGGCTGGCGTCCAGGGCTACCTGCACGATCACGGGCGGCAGGGCGTTGGGCAGGATCTCGCGCAGCACGATATGCGCCGTCGAAAGGTCGGCGGCGCGGGCGGCGGTAACGAAGGGACGATCCGACATCGTGACGAACTGGCCATAGACGATCCTGGCCTCCAGCGGCCAGATCGCCAGCGCAACGGCGCCGATCAGTAGCCAAAAACTGGCGCCCAGCACGGCGACGATGAACAGCACCACGATGACCACCGGCAGGGTCTGGAACAGCTCTGCAATGCGCATCAGTACCAGCTCGACCGGGCCGCGCAGATAACCAGCGAGCGCGCCAATCGTCCCGCCGATCAGGAAGGCGATCAGCGCGGCAAAGAAGCCGATGGCCAGCGACGCCCGGCCGCCGTAGAGCACCACCGACAGCAGGTCGTGGCCAACGTTGTCGGTGCCCATCGGATGAATGCGTGACGGCGACTGCAAGGCGGCGCCGGCCAGGTCCAGCGGACCGTTCGGCGCGACCCACGGAGCGGCGGTGGCGAGCGTCACCATCAGCAGCACGATCACCAGCCCGACGCGACCCGATTGCGTTCGCGCCACGCCCCGCAGCGTCGACAGCAGCACGCGGAGCGGCAGCATGGGATGCAGCATCGAGCCCGTAGTCATCGTGGGTTCATTGTGGGGGCATCGTGGGGTCGCCGTGGGTCATCGTGCCAGCCGGATCCGTGGATCGAGCCAGAAATACAGCAGATCGACGATCAGGTTCATCAGGATCACGCAGACCGCAACGAACAACACGACCCCGACAATCACCTGATTGTCACGCATGCGGATCGCATCGATCATCAGGAGACCAACGCCAGGCCAGGAGAACACCGTCTCGATCAATACCGCGCCACCCATTGCGGTGCCGAACGAATAGCCCAGCGCGGTGACCACGGGCAGGATCGAATTGCGGATGACATGGCCGCGGATGATCTCCGCGCGCGTGAGGCCCTTCTGCCGCGCAGTGACGATGTAGCCCTGGTTGAGCGTGTCCGTGACACTGGCCTTGATCAACCGGGCGACCCGCGTGCCCTCATAGATCGCATAGGTCGTCACTGGCATAATCAAATACGGCGCGC
This sequence comes from Acetobacteraceae bacterium, assembly GCA_003151425.1. Taxonomy (GTDB): domain Bacteria; phylum Pseudomonadota; class Alphaproteobacteria; order Acetobacterales; family Acetobacteraceae; genus Palsa-883. Next base: position 54,559 of record PLXO01000336.1, on the reverse strand, counting down.
GCTCCGCGAACCAGGCAAACCCGTTGGCGCGCGAGATCAGCGGGCCCATACCCTGGGTCGGCAACCAGCCGAGATGCATCGCGAACACGATCACCAGTAGCTGACCAACCCAGAAGCTGGGCATGGCGTAGCCGACCAGGACGGCGCAGGTCCATGCCCGGTCCACCGCGCGGTGGTTGGTGATTGCCGCGTGGATGCCGACCAGGATGCCGGCGAGGATTCCCACCGCGTACCCCGTGATCGCCAGCAGGAGCGTGCGCGGTGCCCGTTCCATGATCGCACTAAGCACGCTTTGCTGCAGGTGGAATGAGAACCCCAGGTCGCCGTGCAGCAGCGTGGCGACGTAATGATACAGGCGCAGCCAGAGCGGGTCGCTGAGGTGGTAGCGTGCCTCGATCGCGGCACGGAACGCCGGCGGAACGGGGAATTCGCCGACGATGGCCTGGACTGGATCGCCGGGCACCAGTTGCAGCACGCAGAAAATCACGACGATCACGCCAAACAGCAGAGGCATCGCGTAGCCCAGCCGGATCGCCGTGTAGCGGAGCACGCCTGCGGTGATCCGTGATCGTCAGCCCAGGCGAAAGAAGTGCTGTGCGTTCTTGTACAGCCACTTGTCGAGCACGGCGGCCTTCAGCGGCAGCTTGGTATATTCCTCGACCAGCGCCTCCATGGAAAGGCCGAATGCCTCCCACGACAGGCCGACCATGATCTTGTCCTGCAGCAGTGTGTTGCCGAACTGCATGAATTGTTCCCAACCCGACCCGTTCACCCCGAAATAGCGCGGATGATGCGATGCGGTATCGGCGTAGAGATTAGGATGCCGCCGCAGCAAGGCGACCATCTCGTTGACCCAGGGCCAGCCGCTCAGGGCGGCAACGATGCGCAGCTCCGGGAAGTCCATGGCGACCTGATCTAGATGGCGCGGGTGGCCGAGATCGTACGGCCGGTCGGTCGCGTAGTTCATGTTGGTGTAGATTCGCACTGGAATGTCCAGCTCCACGCATTTCGCATAAAGCGGGTAGTAACGGCGGTCGCTGGCGGGGATCATGTTGTAGAGCGACGAAACCCGCATCGCCCCGAATCCGTGATCCTGCACCAGGCGCACCAGTTCGCGCACGCCGCGCATGCCGTCATGTGGGCTGATCGTTGCCAGGCCGATGAAGCGCTTGGGATACTGTGCCAGAATGTCGGCGATGGTCTGATTGCCGGCGCGCAGCAGGCCGACCTCGATCCCGGCGCGATCCATCAGGCCGACGAACGCGGCGATCGACATGCCGTGCTTCTTCTCGGTCTCGGTCTCGGCCGCCACGCCGCCGTCGGTGCGCCGCGTGAAGATGCGTTGGTAGTTGGAGAAGCCATGGCCCGGCAGCGGTTCAAGCCGCTCGGGATCGCCATAGCCGGGTGGATGCGTCGCCGATTCGAGTTTACGTGGGTTGCCGTCTTCGTCCGGCGGCAGGTCGCATTCGAGATCGATGACTTTTCGCATGTTCCGTTACCAAATCCTGACGATGACGCTCGCAGTTGGGCGAATGTTGGGGTGAGGATGCGCGACCTGCTCAGGCGATGCAAGAGGCGGGGCAGAGTGCTCGGTGTCGTAGACTCACTCCGCGCCATGTAGCGGGCACCGCCGGTCACGCCGCTTTGTGGCTCTGCTCGATCTTGTTGCGGATGTGCATGCCGGCGGAGATTTCCGGAAAATGCGGCGTGGTCCCATCGATGACACAGGTGGAGATGCACCTGATCGGGGCGTCGTAATCGGGATGCATGAAATAGCCGATCGATTGCCGGCGGCTCTCTGCCAGGCTGATGACCGGCGGATTGGCCACGCGATGCACGGTCGATGCCCACCGCCCATTGGTCCAGCGCGCCATCATGTCACCCAGGTTTATCACCAGCTCTTGCGGTCGCGCAACGACAGGGGTCCAGGCGCCGTCCGGCATGTGGACTTCCAGGCCGCCGGCGGCATCGGTCATCGCCAGGATCGTCATGCCCCGAAATCAGTGTGGGCTCCGGTGCGCAGTTGCCCGGGGCGGGGTTGTTCCTGTAGCGGCGGGTAGTGGTGGCTGGACATGATACTGAAATGGCGACCGATCTTGTCGACGAACCACGTCTCCGGCAGCTCAATCGCCAGGGCAAACACGCGCAGCAGATCCTGCGACATGCGCTCGAAGCCGCGATACAGCTCGGTCATCGTTGTTGCGAAGCCGGACGGCTGCTCGGGCAGGATGTTCGGGGCGTAGCTCGCGGCCGCCTCCGGAATGAACGCAGAATGCGCGCGGTGGTCGTCGATCGGGCCCAGGAAGAAGCTCTCGCGCAGGTCGGGCGGCACGTCGGCGCCGAGCGTCCGGCCGAGGTTGCGCGTGGCAAGGCCGTGATAGCCGCGTTGCTGACCGGTGATGGGGGGGTGCCTGGCGCTTGACCTCCGGCGACAGCGCGAAGAAGGCCAGCGATTAGGCGAACGCGCGGTCGAGCAGGCGTTCCGGCAGGTCGTGCCCGCACACAACGACGAAACATATCCGTTCGTATTCGTCACGAAGTTCGCTGACGACAGCCGCACGATCGCCGCTGGACAGAAACGCGGCGAGGTCCATGGCGGGTACTTTGTCCATGTCGCGATCCTGTTCGATTTACGCCCGTGGACTGGGTCGCGCCGGGTCGGTCCGGCTGAGATCGGCATCGACAATCCGATCGAACGGGAAGTCACGGTCGATCAATCCCCCCGAGAGGAGGGCCGTCTTCAAGCGCACGAAGCTCTGGACCGGCAGCGCCGGCGTGCGTGCCCACACCCCGGCCTGCCGGTGGCCGGTGACGATCCGGGCCAGTGCCGTCGCACTGATTTCGGGAAAGAACGACTGGATTGATTCAGCAATATATTCAGCGCAGGCGGCGTGGAAGGCACGTTCGGCCGCTGCCATGCCGCGCACCAGCAAGCGGCAGGTCTCCCGCTGCCCCGTTGTATAGTCGCGGGTGGCGTAGAACGTCGTGTAGGCCATGTCCCCGCGAGCGGAAAACCGGTGCCAAATGTGGCATCCCAATTCTGTCAGTTGGTCGACGTAGGGTTCGAACACCTGCACGACATCGGCGTCGCCTGCCAGCAGCGCGGCCGCACTTGCGTCCATGGGTTGGTGACGGGTGCGCCGGAGGGTGGCGGGATCGATGCCGGCGTGGGCCAGGTCGTCCAGAAACATCAGCCACCGCGTCGGGATCTCGGTGGCAACCGCGACCCGCAGGCCCAGCAAATCCTGGAAGCGGAACGACTTGTTCGGCATGCGAGCAACCAGGACGAAGGGATCGCGGGCAACGATCTGGGCAAAGCAGACCAGCATGCAGGCGGGATCGGCTTGGTGGTGCGTCATCACCCGCGTGGGGCGGCCCCAGGAGACGTCCGCTGCCCCCTCCAGCAGCATGATCCCGGTCCGGCTCGCCGACGGCGAGGTGATCAGGTCGATCTCGACCCCGGCTTGCGTGAAGTGCTCGCCCGCGAGCGCAAAGTAGAACGGAGCGTAGCCGAGGGCTCGCATGTTGTCGCAAAGGCGCACGCGGAGCATTGGCTTATTGCACCTCGGACATGTGAATGATCGTTGATCAAATGACGATGGAACGCACCTCGCGCGGCGTCAACGGCGTGGCCGTCCAACTGGCCTGCGCACCGTCAGAAATGGATCGGGCATCGACGCCGCCCTTTACGCTGCGACAGCGCGGTGCAACGGTCCGGCGCGTGGCAACAGGAGATCCTCGTGCAGTACGCGGAAGCCGAGCGCATCGACGTCGCAGCCATTCCGGTCATCGACCTGACGGACATCGCCGCCGGCGGTCCGGCAATGTCCGCCATCGGCCGTCAGATGCTGGCGGCGGCCGAGGGCATCGGTTTCTTCTACATCCGCAATCACGGGATCCCGGCGAGTTTGATCGATGCCGTGTTCGCCGTGTCGGCCCGCTTCTTCGGGGAACCGCCGGGGCGCAAACAAGAGGTGCAGTGAATGCGGGCCATCGCGGTTACATTCAAATCGGCGAGGCCAAAATCGCGAGCCGCGCCAAGCCGGATTTGAAAGAGAGCTTCATCTGGGGCCTGGACCAGCCGGGCCCCGACGGCATTCCGCCCAACCGGTGGCCCGACTTCCTGCCCGACATGCGTGGCGTGCTGACCGACTTCTTCACAGTGGGCGGCCAGGTCGGCTGGTCGTTGCTGCGCGCGTTTGCCGCCGGACTGAATATCGAGCCGGATACGTTCGTGCGCACGAACGATCGGCCGATCAGCCGCGGCTCGATCCTGTATTACCCGCCGCAGCCGTCGGACATGGGGGCGGACCAGTTCGGCGTCTCCAGCCACACCGACTACGGCTGCCTGACGCTGCTATACCAGGACAGCACCGGTGGCCTCGAGGTGCAGGGGAGCGGGGGCACTTGGCTGACCGCGCACCCGATCGAAGGCACGTTCGTTGTCAACGTGGGCGATCTGCTGGCGCGCTGGACCAACGATCGCTTCCGCTCGACGCCACATCGCGTGGTCAATCGTTCCGGTAGGGCGCGTTTTTCTACGGCGCTGTTCATCGATCCGGACGCCGACACAACGATCGAGCCGGTGGTCCAGCCTGGCGACATAGCGCACTACGCGCCGGTGACGTGCGCCGCGTATTTGCGTAGCCGGCTGGATGCGAGCTTCGCTTATCGCCAGCAGGCAGAGTCGGTGCGGCGCTGAGCGTGTCGGTGCCGCGCCGGGTGCCGCATATAGATACGAATTCGCATTATTATGGTGGGGCGTTGTTCCAGGCCCTGGCCCTGCGCGATGCGGTTCCTCGCGTGGAGATCGACGGGGTTGACCGATTCATGGTAACGCCGACCAGTCGCTTCGTGCTGCGGGGTGGTTTCATCGATCTTGCCGCCCGTCTTGCCTGGATGGACGGGCAGGCGATTGATCACCAGGTAATCACCTTCCCGGGCGCGCTCGGTCCGGACGTCCTGCCAGCCGCCGAGGCGGCCCCGCTGGTGCGCGAGGTAAATGACGAACTGGCCGCGGTCTGCGCTGCGCATCCCAGGCGCTTCACGGGTTTGGCCGGGCTGCCGCTCGCCGCGATCGACCTGGCCGTAGCGGAGCTGGAACGGGCGTGCCGCACGCTGGGATTGCGCGGCGCCATCCTGCCCAGCAATTACTTTGCCAGCCTCGCAACGATGGCGTATCTGCGGCCGGTCCTGGAAGCGGTGGATGCGTTGGGCGCGCATCTGATGGTGCATCCCGGGCAGCGCCACGACGAGAGCCTGGCGCCGCGACGGTACGACGATCTGGCGATACATCGTGCGTCAACGGTCGACCTGCACAACGGCCTGTCGCATGCGGTTGTTACGCTAATCTACGCCGAGCTGGCGGTGCATTATCCTGCGGCGTCGTTTCAGGTGGTGAACCTGGGTGGAACGTTCCCGATGCTGGTGGAGCGGATGGACCACATCGTCGCCACCCGCGACCCGGGGGCGCCACGGCCGTCCGAGCTGGTGGGCGGCCTAGTGTTCGATACGGCCTCGTTGGGGCCGCGATCGCTGGAGATGGCGGTCGCGGTGCCGGGCGCAGAGCGGATCATGCTGGGGACGGATTATCCGATATTCGACAGTGCTGTGGCGACGGATGCGCTGGACGTGGCGCGCATCAGCGATGCGGCGCGTGTCGCAGTGGCATCTGGGACTGCGAAGCGGGTGCTGGGGCTGGCACTGTAGCCTGTGCAGCCCGGCGGAACGTTACGCTGGCGCCGCCGCGCTCAGCGCTTCCTTGAAGCGGCGACGTGTCTCGACGCCGTGGATCACGTCGTAGTCCTGCGGCGATGGGTCGCCCGGAACAATCTTGAGGGTCGCGAAGATCGGACCGGGACGCGTGAGCAGGACGGGCAGGCTTGCCTCGAACGCTGGCAGCGTATCGAATGTGGAGACATCGTTTATCCCGGCGGCCTTGGCCAGCCCGGCAAAATCGACTCGACCGCCACCGGGCAGCGGGTGCGATCCGTTGGCCTCGTAGTAGCCTTTCTCACAGACGAAATGTACCAGGTTGGCCGGCGCCGCGCCCGCGATGGTGACGAGCGTGCCCAGGTTCATCAGCAGGCTGCCGTCGCCATCCAGCACGATCACGCGCATATCAGGCCGGTCGAGCGCCAGTCCGAGGGCGTGGGACGACGCCTGGCCCATCGCGCCGACCGAGAGATAGTTCAACGGATGCGGCGCGATCCGCATCAGGTCGAACGCCGACTGATACGTCGCGACGACGATGGCGTCGCCGCGATGCGCGGTCAGCGCGCGGATGCAGTCGTCCCGCCGCATTGCCATCAGACCACCGTCCTTCCGATCAGTGCCACGACCGGGCGAGACAACGCGTAGGCACGATCGATGGGGGGCCGAGCGCCGTCACGTCCTCGGGACTGTCCAGGGTGATGCGGTCCAGCCCCATCGCATCCAACACGGGTTCGATGATTCGCACGCCGTATTTTGCCGACGGGGCGGCGGGACGATCGGGCTCCTTGCCCAGCAGTCCGACGATCATGCACACCGGCTGCTGATACTCGACGGCGATCGCCCGGATCGCGTTCAGGCTGTCCATCAACCCGGTTTGTTGCATCAGCAGAACCGCCCGTCGGCCGCAGAACGCGCGGCCGGTGCAGATCGAGACGCCTCGTCTTCCTTGCATAAGCGGATCAGATGCAGCGCCGGGTCGCGGGAGATCGGCCAGAGCAGGCCGGCGCTCGTCACGATGTCGGGCACGGCGGCGACGAACTCGACGCGGGCTGCCTTCAGGACGCCGATGATGTCGGCGCCGCGTGGGCCGGAGTTTGCCATGCCAGGGTTCGCCGTCCCGGAATTTGCCATCATGCGTCACATCAGATCAGACTTGGCGGCGCGCAACAATGGACGGATCATGCAAGGCGCCCGGACAAACACGATCCGGGTGTGGCGTGGGGCTTGCTGAACATGCGGCATGCCGAACAGGGGGCTTGCCGACGTTGATGACATGGGCGACGTGACATCGAACCGACAGCCGCCGCGGCAGCAGCCACGCTCGCGGCCGATGTGATCCGGGGCAGCATCGAGGCGGTGCCGCGTGGCCAATGGGAAGCCGCCCGCGCCATGGGGCTGCGGCCGGCGCGGGTCCTGCGCCACGTGGTGCTGCCGCAGGCGCTGCCACTGATGATCCCGCCGCTGACCGGGGTGCTGGTGAATTTGGTCAAGCACTCCGCGATCGTCAGCGTGATCGCGATCGCGGATCTGGCGACCGAGGGCCGCAACCTCATCTCCGACACGTTGATGAGCTTCGAGGTTTGGCTGACCGTCGCGGCAATGTATCTGGCGATTACGCTGCCGTTGTCCTCGGTCGTGCAATGGATCGAAACGCGCCTGGTGCCGGCGCGATGACGTGCCATCCCATCCGCGCAGTGGGTGCGGCGGTGACCCCCGGCCGCGGTGCGGCAGTGACCCTCAGCCGCAGGTGCGGCAGAGACGAAGGAGACCTCCATGCCTGTCCGTAATGTCCTTGCCACGCTGACTTGTGCCGTCATGCTGGTTGCGTTGCCGGCGCGTGCCCAACCCGCGCCCCAGAGTGCGCCCCTGAGTGCAATCGAAATCATGGAACAGCGCGGCTCGATGATGGTCGGGATGGCGACCTTCGTGCCGTGGGCGATGCGCGACGCGCAGCGCAAGCTGGTCGGCTTCGCAGTCGATGTTGCCACCAAGCTCGCGCAGGATCTCGGGCTGAAGCTGGACCTGGTGCCGACCGCGTGGGACGGCATCATTCCGGCACTGATCGCCGGCAAGTTCGACGTGATCATCGGGGGTATGACGATCACCACCAAACGCAATCTGACGGTGAATTTCAGCGCGCCCTACGACTACACGGGGACCGGCCTGGCGGTCGCCGTATCGTTGCAGAAGGACTTCGCGCTGGCCACGCTGAACGCGCCGAGCGTGACCATCGCCTGCCGACGTGGCACCACGGCCTGCACCAACGCCGGTGAGTATTTCCCCAAGGTCACCCTGCGCCAGTTCGACGACGACGCGGCGATGACGCAGGAGGTCCTGAACGGCAACGCCAACGCCTTCGCCGCGAGCGAACCGCTGCCAAGCCGCACCACGATCGAGAACCCAGGGAAACTGTTCACGCCGCTCGGCCAGCAAGACCAAATGAATCGGCTGCCCTCCGGCATGGCGATCCGGAAGGGTGATGTCGACACGCTCAATGTACTGAACAACTGGATCGCGGCCAACACCAAGTTCCTGCAGGCCCGCCGGCATTACTGGTTTGAGACGCAGGATTGGCGCGCCGTTGTCGGTAAGGTGAATTGAGCGCTTCGGCCGACGCGCTGGACTTGTTGTTGCCGCGCCGTCCGCCGCGGAAGGCGTGGCGGACGGCGCGCGTGCTGGACGTGGTGGTGATCGCCGGTGCCCTGGCGGTGCTGGGCGCGCTGGTGATCCGCGCCAACGCCGTGCTGGATCATCGCTGGGACTGGTCGGTCATCCCGATATTCCTGGTGCGGACCGACCCGGCCAGCGGCATCTGGGCACCGAACCTGCTGCTGGAAGGGTTTTTCACCACCATGAGGTTGGCGGTTTGGTCGTTGTTGATCGGCACCGTCATCGGCACGATTGCTGCTTCGATGCGGGTCTCCGGCCGCCCAGCCTTGCGCTGGCTGGCGCGCGGCTTCGTGGAGCTGGTCCGCAATACGCCGCCGATCGTGCTGATCTTCGTGGGGTATTTTTTCGTTTCCAGTCAAGTCATGCCGGGTCTCGGGCTCGACCGGGCGCTGCTTGCCGCGCCGAGATCGGTGCAACTTGTGGCCGGGACGCTGCTGGCAAGCCCGGAGCGGATCAACGACTTCCTGGCCGGGCTGGCCTGCCTCGGCCTGCTCGCCGGTGCTTGCATGACCGAAATCATTCGTGCCGGCCTTCAATCGGTGCCCGCCAGCCAGATCGAGGCCGGGCGCGCACTTGGCCTGCGCGGCTGGGCGGTCTTCCGCAAGATCGTCCTGCCGCCGGCGGTGCGCAATGTGCTGTCGGCAATGGCCGGGCAGTTCATCGTCTCGATCAAGGACAGCTCGCTGGTGGCGCTGATTTCCATCCAAGAGCTGACGTTCATGACCTCGGAAGTCTCCAGCACCACACAACGCTTCTTCGAGGTGTGACTGTTCACCGCAGCGCTTTATTTCGCCGTGTGCTTCACCTGCTCGTTGCTGTTCCGCGGGTTGGAGCGGCGTTGAAAGCTGCGGGCATGACCCGTATCGCGTGCTCGATCCCGCTGGATGCGCCGCGGCGCCATGTCGGGCATTTGGCCGTGCCGTTCTCTGACGACGCGCATGCCTATGGGGTCATTCCGGTGCCGATTGCCGTGCTCGGCGGCGGGGACGGCCCCACGGTTCTGCTGGCGGCCGGGGTGCATGGCGACGAGTACGAGGGCCAGATTGTGCTGCGGCGGCTGCTTCACACGCTGGACCCGACGCGGCTTGCCGGCCGGCTGATCGTGCTGCCGGCGCTGAATTTGCCGGCGGTGCGGGCGGCGCGACGAACCTCGCCGATCGATGGCGCCAACATGAACAGGGCGTTTCCTGGTGATCCGGACAGCGGTCCCACCACGCAGCTTGCGCATTACGTGGAGACCCTGCTGCTGCCGCGCTGCCAGGCGGCGCTGGACCTGCATTTCGGCGGCACTGCGTCGGAGTACCTGCCGTGCTCCTACGTCTATGCCGGCGGCCCGATCGCAGCGGCGAAGGCGGCGATGGCGGATGCGTTTGCGGCGCCGATCTCGATTGTCGTGGGGGCCACCGCAGAGACCCGCTCGCTGTCTGCCGCCTGCGAGCGGCAGGGCGTTCCGATGATCGCCACGGAGCTGGGCGGCGGTTTCGTTTCGCATGCGTCGATGGCGGTGGCGGACGCCGGCACCAGCGCGGCGCTGCGCCATCTGGGCCTGTTGCCGGCACCGATGGACGCGTTCGAGATCCTGGGCGCCATGATCCCCGAAGTCCTGGCGCTCAAGCTGTTGGCCGACCTTGACTACAGCCTTATTCCCAACGCGCAGGCGCTGGAACCCGCGCAGCGGCAGGCGAAGCTGGTGGCGATCTGGACCACGCAAGAAATGATCATCTGCAACGCCGCGAAACTGGCCGAACAGGAGATTCCACTACCGACCTCGCTCGCGAAACTGGCCGATCCGCGGCTGCGCGGGCGGGTGATGATCCCGGACATCACCTCGGGCGGCGGGCTGGAGGCGGTCGGCGCGTTCGCGCTGACGGCGGGGGGCAGCGAAACGAATATTGATCCGGGGCTGCAATTGATCCATCGTATCCCGGACCTGCGCCTGTGGAAGGCGGACGGCGAGGCCGTCACCGCCTTCAAGTCGGGCGACATCTGGGTTGCCGAAGCGCATGCGGGCTGGGCCGTGCGCACCGAGTATGCGGGCGTAAAAGTCGTCAGCGTGCCGGTGAAGATCGGCGCGCATATCGGGCTGATCAAGGAGGGATGGATGGGCATCGGGCGCGCGAGCCGGTAGTAGGCGCTCGCCGCGTTCTACATCAACGCCTACGTCGATGCTGCCACACAATATTTGATGACGGTGAAGACCGGCACCGTTCCGGTCGTGCCGGCCGCGCGCGCCAGGCTGTCGGAGGTGCCGGTGGTGCACGACCAGATGATCCTGGATCCGGCCCGCATCGCGCTGATGACACGGATCGATTACACGAAGGTCGATCTGGCGGAGTGGAACGACCGCTGGAACCGGATCATCGCGCACTGATGTCGTGGATTTCGCTGCGCCAGGTCAGCCGCCATTACGGCACCGTGACGGCGCCGCATCCGACCGATCTGGACGTCGTGGAGGACGAATTCCTTACACTTCTCGGTCCTTCCGGCGGCGGCAAGACCACCACCCTGCGCATTCTGGCGGGATTCGTTCCGCCCAGCGCCGGCCGCGTGCTGTTCGGTGATGACGACGTGACCCGGATGCCACCCAATCAGCGCCAGGTCGGCATGGTGTTTCAGGACTATGCGCTATTCCCGCATTTGACGGTCGCGGAGAACATCGCCTTCGCCTTGCGCGAGCCGCGCGTGCGAGATGGGGCGGTGGCGGCGCGCGTGGCGGACCTGCTCGCGCTGATCCATCTGCCGGATGCCGGGCGACGCTACCCGGGTCAGTTGACGGGCGGCCAGCAGCAACGCGTCGCCCTGGCCCGCGCCATCGCCCATCCGCCGCGTGTGCTGCTGATGGACGAGCCGCTCGGCGCGCTGGACCAGAAGCTGCGCGAGGCGATGCAGGTGGAGCTGCGCCGCATCCAGCAGTCGCTGGGCATCACGACCATCTTCGTGACGCACGACCAGGGCGAGGCGATGAACCTTGCCGACACGATCGCGGTGATGTCCGAGGGCCGCGTGGTGCAGCGCGGTCCCCCGCAAGAGATCTACCAGCACCCGACGAGCCGCTTCGTTGCCGACTTCATCGGGCAGATCAATTTCATCGAAGGAACGGTTGTCGGCCGTGACGGTCCTTGGGATGTCGCTCAGGCGGGGGGATCCCAGCTCCTGGTTCCGCCCGGGACGCCCGGAGCGGTCACCATCGGCGTGCGGCCGCACCAGATCGCGTTCGTTGCCGATGGCGTTGCGGATGGCGTGGCCGATGGCGTTTCCAATGTCGGTGCCGATGGCGATGCCAATCGGTCCGGCAATCGGCTTCCCGGCCGTGTGCTGTTCACCAGCTTCGGCGGCAATGTGTACCGAACGCGCGTCCAGGTGGCGGGCGCGGAATGGGTCGTCGAATCCCACCCGAGCGCCGGCGCGCGGACGGACGGCAGCCTTGTCGTTCTGACCTGGCTCCCAGGGCAAACCGTGGTGCTGCGCACCTGATGGTGCAAGCGGCTTCGGATCTCGCGACCACCCTGAGGTTGAAAAGGGCCTGGCGGGCGGCGACCGACGATGGTGAGCACTATTTCTGCGCCATGGCGCTATGATTGAATGTCATCCTGGCACTCCGGATTTCCGCATTGCGCCGTTTCAGCCGCTGTCGCGATGGGCGTCATCGAGGCAGCCTGTGCGATCGATTTGCGTTTGTCGCCATTCCTTGAGCAGGGCCAGCCGGCGGCGCGGATATCGTTCGTCCAGTTCCGATATGGCGGCGATTCTATCAGTTCGGAAATGCCTGAAGGCGCTCCTGGTCTCACACCATGCGACGAGAATTCTGGCCAGGAACAACCGCTACGCCGCCTCGCTCGGTTGCGAAGGCCGATTTCAAGCCGCGTCGCCGCCAAATGGACGGCGATCGGGGCTTCGTTACTTGAGCTCCGTCGTCGCGCGCCGGGCAAGCACGGGTGCGATCAGGGTGCAGCCCTTCCAGCCCCAGTAGATGCGGTGGTGTCGGATCAACCCGTCCGCGATCTCCATGACCTCAACGAGATCCACCTGGTCCCCATCCGGCGCCTGGCGCGGGTACTCCCAGATCAGCATGCGGCGCCCGTCGGTCAGCCACTCGCCCGTGCGATACCAACGCACGAGGTCGTTGGGCCGGCGCCGCGCGCCCTCCGCGAAAAAGTGGCGCAGCTCGCCGTGGCCGCGCAGCACACCGTCCGGCGTGTCGTCGAGGATGGCCGGCACAAGCGGGCTCTCCAGCACGGCGTCCTCGGCGTAGAGCGCGAGCAGCCCCTCGGTGTCACGCGCCTTGGCGCACTCGTGCCAACTGCGGTGGATGCGATCGCAATCCGCCAGGAAGTCGTTCCGCTGTGATGCCTGCTGATGCTGGTTCAGGTGTTGTCGCCTCGATTTGTGGCTAGCGCCGCTGTACAGACGTTATAACTGACTGAACCGAAAGCAAGGACCGCGGCGATCGATCGTTGGTGCCATCGGAGTAAGGTTTGAGCAGCCTCGGAGGATCATAGCGTTTCTCGGACAGCGCCAGGCGACAGAACCACCTCGCCGCGTGGTGAACCCGACCGAGTCTTCGTGGTGGCGTTGACCGGCCTCCCGTCCTGGGCCGCCATGCCAAGGCGCTTGCAGACGCCGCACCAAATAGGCAGCGGCTGAGGAACATGCTCGCTTACGCAGACACCCATCTCAGCGGTACCTATATAGATAGTATGGGGGGTCATCCGATACTACGGCTCGTTCTGGCGAAGGAATGGCGGAGAGGGTGGGATTCGAACCCACGGTACGTTTGCACGTACAACGGTTTTCGAGACCGTCCCGATCGACCACTCCGGCACCTCTCCGTGGCGGGCGCTTATAGGGACGTGCCCGGGTCGGCGCAACCGCACCCGCCGGACCGCCCCGCTGCCCGGCGCAACCACGCGACGGTACGAGCGAATGTGGCAGCGATCTCGCTCATCTGGCGGATCGTCGCGCCGATGCTGTGGATCGTCTTCACGGTCTGCCCTGTCGCGTTCCGGATTTCGCCGATCTGCGCGCGGATCTCCTCGGCGGCCTTCGCGGTCTGGCTGGCGAGCGACTTGACCTTGCTGGCGACGATGGCAAAGCCCTTGCCGGCATCGCCGGCGCGGGCCGCCTCCACGGTGCCAGTGGCTGCGCCAGCGCGCGGGCTATCAAGGCCGCGCTCAGAGCGGGGTCGGTCAGGTGGGTTCCTTCGGCGCGGTGGCCGCGACCGCCGGGTCCTGGCTGAACACCTCGAACCACGCGGCCAGCCTCGGCCGGGTCTGCCGCCACGGCTGCTGCGGAAAGCGGAAATCCAGATAGCCCAGCGCGCAGGCCACGGCGATCGAGCCGATGTCCACCGCCTTGTGCGGCGGGTCCGCCTCCAGCGCGTCCAGCGTGCGCTCCACCGCCGCGCGCATGCGGGCGACGACGCCCGCGCGCCCCTCGTCCTGCGGGCGCTGCATCTCCATCCGGCGCGGCACGCAGGCATCCAGGATGCCGTCGCCCATTGCCTGCAGTTTCAACGCCCGCCAGCGCGCCGCGCCGTGCGCCGGGAACATCGGCAGCGCGTCGCCGAGGCTGTCGAGGTACTCGCAGATCACCGGGCTGTCGAACAGCGCGACGCCGTCTTCGGTGACCAGCGTCGGCACCTTGGACAGCGGGTTGTCCGCCAGCAGCGCGGCAGGGGAGGTGTTCGGATTACAGGGTACCAGCTTGATGCGGCTGTCGATGCCGCGCGTGATGGCGCAGATCCGCACCTTGCGGACGTAGGGGCTGGCTGGCGAGTGATGCAGTTTCACGATTGGCTCCCCTTGTAATGGCTAGAAGCGGTCCTTGCGCGCGCGGCGGTCGGCGAAGGTCGCCACGTCAGGCGCGGTCAGGAACGGGTTGGCCTTCAGCTCGTCGGCCAGCAGCGACGGCAGGGTGGGCTGCCCGGCCGCGCGCAGGCGGTGGACCTGCTCGGCCATGGCACGCAGCGCCGCGTTGTCCGGATCGACGCTCAGCGCGAACTTCGCGTTGGCCTCGGTGTATTCGTGGCCGGCGCAGACCTTGGTGCCGCCGGGCAGCGCCGCCAGTTTGCGCAACGATGAAAACATCTCCGCGGGCGTGCCCTCGATCAGCCGGCCGCAGCCCAGGCTGAACAGCGTGTCGCCGGCCAGCAGCACCTCGCCATCGGGGAAGAAGTAGTTGATCTGGCCGCGGGTGTGGCCGGGCGTGTCGATCACCCGCGCTGTTGCGTTGCCGAAATGGACCTCGTCGCCCTCCTTCGCCGCCTGGTCGAGCTTCGGCAGCCGGTGCGCGTCCGCCGCGGCGCCGACCACGGGGGCGGGGAAACGGGCCCGCACCTCGTCGGTGGCGGCGATGTGGTCGGCGTGGTGGTGGGTCAGCAGGATCAGGTCCAGCCGCCCGCCGGCGGCCTCGATCGCGGCGATGATCGGCGGGCCCTCGGCCGGATCGACGATCGCGATGGCGCCCGAGGTGTCGTCGCGCAGCAGCCAGGCGTAGTTGTCGCTCAGGATCGGCACGGGTTGGGCGGTTACGGTCATGGCGCGGCTCCGGTGTTCAGGGCTTGGGTCAGTGATCGGGGGCTTTGGGCAATGATCAGGAGGCCATCGGCAGCAGTCAGGGCCATTGGTAGCATTCCGCGTGACGGGCGAAAACGCACGCTCGTGCTATAAGGGACGCCATGACCGCGGATGTCCACGGCACGGCTGATTTCTACGGCACGGCGCGCGGGGCGGTGACGGCCCGCCTGCTGCGCGAGCGGCTGGCGCTGCTGTGGCCCGAGCTGGCCGGCCAGTCGGTGCTGGGCATCGGCTTCGCCGCCCCGTATCTGCGGCCGTGGCGCGAGCACGCCGGGCGCTGCATCGCGCTGACCCCGGCGCAGGCCGGCGTGGCGCGCTGGCCGCTGGGCGCGCGCAACCTGTCCTGCACGGCGGAGGAGGATGCGCTGCCCTTCGCCGATCTGAGCTTCGATCGCGTCCTGCTGGTGCACGGGCTGGAGACGGCGGAGAACGCGCGCCGCCTGCTGCGCGAGATCTGGCGCGTGCTGAAGGATGATGGGCGCCTGCTGGTGGTGGCGCCGAACCGGCGCGGGGTGTGGGCGTATGTCGAGGCGACGCCGTTCGGCCACGGCCAGCCATACTCGCCCGGCCAGGTCGGCCGGCTGCTGGCTGCGTCGCTGTTCCGGGTGGAGCGGCGGGACACCGCGCTGTATCTGCCACCCACCAACCTGCGGTTGGCGCTGCGTAGCGCGAAGCTGCTGGAGCGCAGCTTGCGGCGGTTCATTCCGGGGCTGGCCGGGGTGACGATCACCGAGGCGGTGAAGGAGGCATATGCCGCGATGCCGCTGCGCGCCGTGCTGCAACGGCGGCTGGTGCTGGCGGAGGCCGCGTAGCGCGGCGCGGCGTGACGCGGCGCCGCGTAGGGCGGAAAAGCGCAGCGCATTCCGCCACCAGCCGCCACGACGGCGGAATGCGCTTCCCCCCGGATCAAGTCCGAGGGCCATGGCTCTTCCGCCCGACGGATCGCGACAGGATCAGTGGTGCGTGCGTCGCCAACTCCGCCACAGCCGCGTGCCCTCGATGGCACTGGCGAGCAGGGCGAACAGCGCCGCCGTCCCAACCGCGATCTGGACCCAATATTCCATGACCGGACCTCCCCGAGGTTATTGCTTGGGAAGTAGGTTCGCAAATCGTCAGGGAAAGGGGAAGCCCCGGCGTGGCCAGTGGAGTCGCATTTGGTCCGCGGCGGGATAGCCATCATGGCTGGTACTGCCAAACCATCCGCACCCTCCGTCTCGCCTTGCGTTGGGTCTGCCCCGGCGGCGGAGGCCGGGGTCGTTACCGCGAGCCTCGCCTTCGCCTTCGCCGTCGTTGCCGGGGCCCGGCGAGTGCAGGTCATCCGTCGCGGCGCGGCGCCTGTTGGCCAGCCGCGCCGGCACCCGATGCACACCATCCTCACGTTGTAGGGTTGTTGCGGTGATCTTCGCACCCGTCGCCCCCGTCCCGCTCAGGCGAGTGCCGGCCACCCATCGCGGCACGGCGCCTGTCCGCCGGCCGCGATGGCGCCCGATGCACATCGTCCTCACGTTGTTGGGTCGTTGCGGCGATCTTCACATTCGTCACCCTGGCGCCCGGTCAGGCGAGCACCGGCCACCCATCGCGGCGCGCGCCTGTCCGCCAGCCGTGCCGGCGCCTGATGCACACCGTCCTCACGTTGTAGGGTCGTTGCGGTAATTTGCGCATTCGTCGCCCTAGCCCCGGTCAGGCGAGCACAAACCACCCGTCGCGGCGCGGCGCCGGCCCGCCAGCCGCGCCGGCACCCAATGCACACTGTCCTCACCACCGGGTCGTAGCCCGGTGGCAGGCTGCTGTAGGGTTGTTGCGGTGATCTTCGCATCCGTCGCCCTAGCCCACGGTCAGGCGAGCGCGGACCACCCGTCGAGGGGCAGCGCCTGTCCGCCAGCCGCGCTGCCGCCCGGAGCAGGTCGCTCTCACGTTGTAGGGTCGTTGCGGCGATCTTCACATTCGTCGCCCTGGCGCTCGGTCAGGCGAGCGCAGACCGCCCATCGCGGCACGGTGCCTGCCCGCCAGCCGCCCCGGCGCCCAATGCACATCGTTCTCACGTTGTAGGGTCGTTGCGGTGATCTTCGCATTTGTGCCCCGGTCCCGGTCCGACGGGTGCCGGCCACAAGTCGCGGCACGGCGCCTGTCCGCCAGCCGCGCCGCTGCCCGATGCACACCATCCTCACCTTGTAGGGTCGTTGCGGCGATCGTCGCATTCGTCGCCCTAGCCCAGGTCCGGCGAGCGCGGGCCACAAGTCGCGGCACCACGCCTGCCAGCCAGCCGCGCCGGCGCCCGGAGCAGGCTGTCCTCACGTTGTAGAGTCGTTGCGGCGATCTTCGCATTTGCCGCCCTAGCCCCCGGTCGGGCGAGCACGGGCCGCCCGTCGCGACATGGCGCCCGTCCACCAGCCGCGCCGGCGCCCGATGCACGCCGTTCTCACCACCGGAACAAGCCCGGTGGCAGGCTGTTGTAGGGTCGTTGCGGCGATCTTCGCATTCGTCGCCCTCGTCCCGGTCAGGCGAGCGCCAGCCGCAACCGTCGCGCCACGACACTGCCATGCCCGGTACGCCGCCCGATGTTCCGCGCCAGGCCCCGCTTGCGCATAATCCCCGTGCGTGGTGTGCGCGGCGGCCAGCCTGGCGAGCCCTTCCGGCGTCCGCGGGCAGGCTCAGCATGGAGTCTTTGTCCGGCGAGGCGATAGCCGCGCCGGAGGAGGTGCGGGCGGCGGCGTCTGTGATCTGGTGCACCTGGGATCCTGGTGGGCCGTAGTGTAGTTAGTTATTCTTACACCAAACGCCCCACCGACGCCAGGCAAACCGTCATCGGGCCGCGCTGATATCCGACGCCAGCTGGCAGGGAAGGTCGCCGGCGGCAGGTTAACTGTTGCATCGAGGCATAATGTCCGGACACTATGGCCGAGGCGCGCGGGGGTCGAATATCGCCGCCTACGTCTGTGAATGCAGACGGGTCAGCGAGCGGCGCCTTTTAGGGCGCCGGCCGCACAGGGTGCCCACCGAATGAAAGTGGTCCCACGTTCCAGCCCGCTTTCAGGTAGACGGCTGGTAGACTTCATCGGGCGGCGGCCTCCCTCCCGGGGAGGTCGCCGCCAATGTGGGTGATCGCTACCGAATTTCGGACCCAACCATGTGCAAGTTCTGGAGCGGCCTCTCGAATCGTTGGCGATGCCAGTGTCCCGCGACTATGGGCGTACAACCGGGCGGATGAAAAGGGTATTTTATCGAGCGTCAGCCCAAAAACTTCATAATGCCAAATCGTAGAAATACCTTCGACATAGATCGGTAGAAGAGGAATTACCTCTCTTCTACCGGCAATTTATGGAACAGAATACTTTTCCTATGACTGGGCGTTCTGCGCGAGGGGCCTGTGCAGCGGCGGGGCTTGCGCATCGACTTTGGACCAGCCTTTTATCGGCTCCATGGCGTCGTTCCGGTTCCTCCATTGCGCGGATCTGCACATCGACAGCCCCCTGCGGGGCCTCGAAGCCGATCCGGACGCCCCGGTGGAGCGCATCCGCAACGCCACGCGTGATGCGCTGGTCAACCTCGTCAACTTTGCCATCGAGGAGAACGTCGCCTTCGTACTCGCAGCGGGCGACCTCTACGACGGTGACTGGCGCGACTGGCGCACGGGCCGGTTCCTCATCACGCAGATTGGGCGCCTCAACCGCGCCGGCATCCCACTCATAGCGATTCGTGGGAACCATGATGCCGACAGCGTCATCACGCGTCATTTGGAGCCGCCACCTCCGGCCCAGCTCCTCAAGCCGGGCCGATGCGAAACCGTGGAGCTACCGGCTTTCAACGTTCGCATTCACGGACGGAGCTACGCCGAGCCCGCGATGACAGAGAACATTGTCCCAAGCTACCCACCGGCAATACCGGGTTGTCTGAACATCGGCCTGCTTCACACCGCCGTAGAGGGGCGACCGCCCCACAATCGTTATGCGCCCTGCACGTTGGAGCAACTGCGCGACCACGGGTACCAGTACTGGGCCCTTGGACATGTCCATACCCGCGAGGTGCTGTGCTCAGACCCGTGGATCGTATTCCCAGGCAACCTACAGGGGCGCCATATCGGCGAGACTGGCCCGAAGGGTGCTACACTCGTCACCGTTGAGGACGATCAAGTCCGCCGGGTCGAGCCGGTGACATTCGACACTGTGCGATGGCGGGTTGTACCGATTGAACTGCCGGGCGACGCCGACGAAGACGTGGCAATGGCGCTGACCCGTTCCGCCTTACTTGATGCAATTTCGGGCGCCGACGGTCGTCTCCTGGCGGCCCGTGTCGCGTTGAGCGGCGCCACTGCGGCCCATACGGCGTTCAGCCGCGACCTTGGCGCCGTCCGTGAGAAAGTGCGCGCTGAGGCGTTAGGCTGCGCCGGCCCCGACGCGCTTTGGATCGAGGGCGTGGAAGTCAATACCCGCCCATCACTCGACATTGCCGCGCTGCGCGAGCGTGCCGACGCGTTCGGGCTGCTGGTGCGGGCGATTGAAGGCACCAGTCCGGACGAACTGCAAGCGACGATCGAGGACTATTGCCGCACTATGCTGGATCGAGCGGGCGGGCTGCGCGAGGCTCTCGGCGAGGAGCACGCAGTGGTTGCTGCCGCGGCGGGCAAGGTCCCAGGAGCCTTGATCGAACGCGCGCGCGCTCTGTTGATAGCTCGCCTCGCGGAGGCTTGAGCGATGCGGCTGACTTCGCTGTCACTCAGGAACTACGGCAACTTCGCGTCAGAAGACATTACCTTCGACGCTCGGCCCGGCACGATCAACCTGCTCGTGGCACCGAACGGCAGCGGCAAATCCGTGCTGCGAAGCGCGTTTTGCGATCTGCTGTTCGGTATCAGTGGGCAGACCCCGATGGGGTTCCGACACGGCTACGCGGGGATGCGTGTCTCGGCCGACGCAATCACCAAGGAGGGTGAACGCTTCACGTTTGGCCGCCGAAAGGGACAAGGCAACACACTCGTCGATGGCGAGGGGAATACGCTCGATCCAGTGACCCTGGCCCGCGTTCTTGGCCGTACTGACCGTACCCTGCTGGAGCGGCTGTTCGCACTGAACACTGAAAAGTTGCGCGAGGGCCAAGATGAACTGTTGGCGTCCAATGGCGCACTCGCTGCCGCGCTGGTCTCCGGCGCGGGAGGGACCCGCGACGCAACGCGATTGCGGGAGTCGCTTGAGGCAGCACGCGACGCCCTGGCTCCGATGCGCCGATCCAGTCAACGGCCGTTCTACGTCGAACTGGAAAAATTTGTCGCCTCTCGCCGACAGCTCAGCAACAGCGTGCTCAAGCCAGAACATTGGGAGAGACAGGAACGAGAGCTACGGGAAACGCAGGGACATCTAGAGGAACTGAACAAGCGGGCTGATTTCGGATCGGCGGAGATCGCTCGGCTGGAACGAGTACGCCGCGTCGCACCGTGGCTTGCTGTTTATGACGAAGCCGCCGCGTGGGTGGCCGCGCATCCTGACGCACCGGTGCTCGACGCCGATCTGGCAACTCGGCTTGCGGATATTCGCGCCGCCATAGTAATGGCGGAGGACCGTGCCGCAAGAGATCACGCGCAAGTCGGTCAGCTCACTGAACAGCTCCAGTCGATTGTGCTGGACGCCCCATTGCTGGCCGCGGCCGTAGGGATCGATCGGTTGGTGGAGGCGGCCGGTGCCGCGCGCAAGGCGGCGGCCGACCTGCCCGGCGTGCAGTCCGAACTCGACACATGCCGCAGACGGATCGCCGCGCTATTACAGGAACTCGGCAGCTCCGAGCTGGTAACGAATGCGGCAAAGGCGATTCCACCGCGGTCCGCAATCAACCGCGCCCGCCGATTGATAGCGGCCCATCGTGACCAGGTCTCCGCGATGAACTCTGCGCAGCGCAGGGTCGCTGAGTTTGCCCGGAATCTCGCGCACATTGATGCGCAGCTCGCCGCTTTGTCGCCTGTAGCCGAGACACAGGCCCTCGAAACCTTGGTTCAAGAGATTCGTAGCGAGGGAGATCCGGCCCGCCGCCGCCGCGAGCTCGCCGCGGCCCTGACGAACGCAGACGTTGCCTTGTCGGACGCTTTGGCACGTGTGCCGGGATGGACCTCCGGGGCGCAGGCGCTTTCCGATCTCGCTCCCCTGCAGCCAATCGCCTATGATCAGCCCGCTGCGGATAGGGACGCGGCCCGCACCGAGGAACTCAATCGTCGGAAGCTAGTGGACGAAGCGAAGGACGCGCTTGGAAGGGAAATTGAACGTCTTGCCGCGATTAGCGAGGCTGGCGTGATAGTGAGCGAGCAGGATTTGGTCGGTTCACGCGCGCATCGCGATGCTGGTTGGCATTTGATCTACCGTCGTGCATTCACCGACGACCCGCCCTCTGCGGAGGAGCAAGCGCCGTTTACCCGGGAACTGCCCTTGCCATTGGCATATGAACGCGCGGTCTCGGCGGCGGACGCAATGGCCGACATCCGCATGCAGCACGGTTCAGCCATCGTGCAGGCCGAGGTCTATCGCTCTGCGGTGGCGAAGGCTCAGGCAAGAGTCTCTGCGGCCGAGGAGAGACACCGCGTACAACGCGAGGTACTGCAGGCTGTGGAGCGGGCGTGGTCGCAGTCGTGCACTGGCCTGCCCCTCGGTGCGGCCCCGACCATCGGCGAGGTGCACGCATTTCTCACTGCCCGCGAGCGCGTTATTGACGTTATGCGGGCTCGCGCTACCACCGAGAATATCCTGCGCGCACTCGACAGCCAACATGCCCTATGGGTGGCCGAGCTAACTGCTCACCTCTCACTGCGGCCAGATCCGCCGCTGACGTTGACGCAGTGCCTTGCCGCTGCGGACCAAGTGCTCAAACATGCCAACGACGCCCGTGCTGAAAGGGCGCGGGTTGCCGACCGGCGCGCAAGCGCAGTCGAAGCGTTGGCAAAGGAACACGACAAGATTTCGGCGGATACGGCAGCGCTAGCCGATTGGCAGGGGAAGTGGCGCGGTCTGATGGCCGAACTTGGACGGCCGGCCGATGAAGAACCCGAGGTGACGGACGAACTCCTTCAACTCATGATCGACCTTGCAGGGGAAGACCAGGCGGCGGCCGCATTGACCTCCCGCATTGTGGGAATGGATGCAGACGATCGCCGGTTCAGATCCGCAGCCAGCGTGCTTGTCTCATCGGTTGCATCGGACCTACACGCACTGACACCGTTCGACGCGGTGGCGGAGCTCAGCAGACGTCTGATCCATCAACGCGGACTTGAGAAGCAGCACAGTCTGTTGCAGAGCCAGTTCGAGAGTGCCCAGGCGAGTGCAATCAAAGCAGAGCGCGAGTTGGCTGAACACCGCGCGGCGTTACGCGCGACGCTGCTGCTGATCGGAGCGGACTCGGTGGAGGCGGCGGAAGCTCGACTCGCATTGTCTGCCGAGCGACGGCACCAGGACTTAAACTTGGCTGACGCTCAGGCGAGGCTGCACGAAGCGGGTCAGGCGCTTTCATTAGAAGGGCTGAGAGCCGAAGTGGCCTCAGTTTCAGCCGACGACATCGAGACGATGATCGACCGCGCCTCGCGCGACCGAAAAGATGCCAACGACGCGGCGCAAGCGGCGGCCGCGCAAATCGCGCGCATTGCGCAGCAGATGGAGCGTGACGCGACAGCAACGTCCGCAAGCACCGCGGTGATGGAGCAGCAGGCGGCCGCAGCAACGATCGGGCGAGTTCTAGAGGAGGCCTTACTCTCGCATATCGCCTCGGCACTGCTGGAGAAATCGCTCGCGTCAGTCGACGCAGCAGGTGATTCGGAACTATTGAGGCGGATCAGCGAATTGTTCCGAACATTGACTGACGGAGTTTACGACCGCGTTCATACCGTAACGGAGGATGACAAGACCCAACTGCTAGTATTGCGTGAACGTGCGTTTCCTGGTGAACCCAAGTACGTTGGGCAATTGTCTGAGGGAACGCGAGACCAGCTCTTTCTTGCGCTGCGTATGGCGGCGATCGAGGAACACGCCGCAATGGCTCCGCCGCTGCCGTTCATCGGCGACGACATTCTGCAGACCTTCGACGACGACAGGGCTTTGGCGACTATGCGAATGCTATTGGAGCTGAGTCGGAGTGTTCAGGTGATCCTGTTAACGCATCATCGACATCTGCTTGAACTAGCCGCGCACTTACCCGCGGAAACAGTCCATGTGTGTAAACTAAAGCAGTATCTCCCAGCATGACGTAGTCTCGGGAACCGCCCCTGATTGTTTCGATTTTCGGCCAATTGCACGACTCGGCCCCACGTATTCCGACTGCCCCGCTCGGTATCGACATCAGCGCCGGTGCAGCGCACCGTCCGCCGACCACACATCGATCACCCAGCAGGGGGAGGACTGCATGCGGGTCTTCACCGCGATCCCGATGGCCGACTGGCGCCAGGTCGGCCCGGCGGCACGGGCGGCGGAAGACGCCGGCTTGGACGCCGTAATGACGGTCGAACTGGGCCACGACGTGTTCACCCCGCTGGCGCTCGCCGCGCTGGCGACCGAACGTGTGGAGCTGACGCCCTCGATCGCCGTCGCGTTTCCGCGCAGCCCCACGGTGACGGCGAGCAACGCCTGGGACCTGCACGCCAATTCCGCCGGGCGCTTCGTGCTGGGGCTCGGCAGCCAGGTGAAGGGCCACAACGAGCGTCGTTTCGGTATCGAGTGGACCCCGCCGGCGCCACGGCTACGCGACTACGTCGGCGCGCTGCGGGCGCTCTGGCGCTGCTGGGAGACGCGCGGGAAGCTGGACTATCACAGCCCGCACTACACCCTGACGCTGATGACGCCGGCGTTTTCGCCGGAACCGACCGGGCTGCCCATGGTCCCCGTCACCATCGCCGCGGTCGGCGAGGCGATGCTGCGCGTCGCCGGCCAAGTGGCGGACGGGGCGCGGCTGCATCCGCTGTGCTCGCGCCGCTATCTCGAGCAGGTGTGCCTGCCGCGCATCGCGGAGGGTATGGCGCGATCCGGAAGGATACGCGAGCGGTTCGATGTACATGGCGGGGGTTTCGTGGTGACCGGGCCGGATGAAGCGGCGGTTGCCCGCGCGTCGGTTCGTGTGCGCGAGCGCATCGCGTTCTATGGTTCCACCCGCACCTACCTGCCGATCCTGGCGCTGCACGGGCTGGAGGAACTGGGGCTGAAGCTGCACACCATGTCGGTGCGGGGGCGGTGGCAGGAGATGGCGGCGGCGATCCCCGACGAGGTGCTGCATATCTTTGCGGCCTGCGCGCCGTATGACGGGCTGGCAGCAGCGGTCGCGGCGCGGTTCGGCGGCGCGGCGGATTCCATCGACCTGAATTTTCCGCCGGACGCGCCGATCGGGTTGCAGCGCGAACTGGTGGCCGATATCCGCCGCATCCCGCACCGTTTCACCGGCTTCGATACGAACTGGGCCGCGCCATGAAGATCATCGACATCCGTACCATTCCGCTGACGTTCCGCTCACCGAACCCGGCGATGAGTGCCGGCGGTGCCAACGCCGCGCGCAACGCGCTGCTGGTGGAGATCGAGACCGACACTGGGCTGATCGGCCTCGGCGAGGCGGGCTCGGCGGGCGGACCGCTGATCAGTACCGAAACGGTTATCCAGCAGGAACTGCGCCCGATGCTGCTCGGCGAGGATGCGGGCATGATCGAGGCGCTGTGGCAGAAGATGTTCGCCCGCACCCGTCAGCATGGGCGGCGCGGCATCGTCATGCACGCGATCAGTGGCATTGATATCGCGCTGTGGGACCTGGCCGGCAAGGCGGTGGGGCAGCCGCTGTATCGCCTGCTCGGCGGGTTCACCGACCGCGTCGAGGTCTATGCCAGCGGCGGTTTCTACCAGCGGGGCAAGGATGTCGCCGCGCTCGCCGACGAGGCGGCGCGCTATGCTGCGCAGGGTTTCAAGGCGATGAAGATGAAGGTGGGGCGCACCCGCCCGATCGGATCGAAGCTGCGCAGCCTGACCGCGGAGCCGGAGGTCTGCGAGGTCACCGTGGCCGAGGACCTCGCCCGCGTCGCCGCGGTGCGCAAGGCGCTGGGACCGGAGGCACGGCTGATGCTGGACGCCAACTGCGTCTGGTCGCCTTCGGTTGCCATTGCGATGGGCAAGGCGTTCGAGCCCTACAACATCTTCTGGCTCGAGGAGCCGGTGGCGACCGACGACATCGACGGCAGCGCCGAGGTGGCGCGCGCCCTACCGATGGCGATCGCCGGGTACGAAACGGAGGTCGGACTGTATGGCTACCGCGAGCTGATCACCCGCCGCGCGATCGACATCGCGCAGCCGGACCTGGCGTGGTCCGGCGGCTTCAGCGAGGGTCGCCGTATCGCCGCGCTGGCGCACGCGCACAACATGATGGTGGCGCCGCACGCGTTTTCCTCTGCCGTGCTGCTGGCGGCGTCGCTGCACTTCGCCGCCTCGATCCCGAACGGGCTGATGGTGGAATTCGACCAGACCGCGCACGCGCTGCGCGATGAGTTGTTGCGCGAGCGGATCACCACCGACGGCAACGGCATGGTTCTTCTGTCCACCCTCGGGTCGGGGCTGGGCATCGCGCTCGATCCCGCCGCGGTCGAGCGCTATCGCGCGCGCTGAGCGGGAGATGTCGCGATGAGCTACGCCTCGCCCTATGCCGGGTTGAAGGTGGTCGATCTCAGCCAGGGCGTCGCGGGGCCATACTGCGCGATGCTGCTGGCGCAGTACGGCGCAAACGTGATCAAGGTGGAACCAACCGAGACCGGCGACTGGAGCCGTGGCCTCGGAGTGGTCTACGGCGACCACACCGCGTATTCGATCCCGAGCAACCTCGGCAAACGCTCGATCGCACTTGATCTGAAGAGCGCCGAGGGGCAGGACGTGCTGTGGCGGCTGATCCGGGGCGCCGACGTGTTCCTGCAGGGCTTCCGCCCGGGCGTGATCGAGCGGATGGGCTTCGGCTATGATGCGGTGGCGGAACGGGAGCCGCGCATCCTTTATTTGTCGGTCTCCGGCTTCGGCCAGACCGGGCCGCTGGCGGAACGACCGGCGATGGACCCGGTGCTGCAGGCCTTCACTGGCCTGATCATGGAGAACAAGGGCGAGGACGGCATCCCGCACCGCGTGCCGATCGTGGCGATCGACACCAGCACCGGGCTCTATGCCTTCACCGCGCTGGCCGCGGCGCTGCACGCGCGGCGCGACGCGGCGCGCGGACGGCATATCGAGGCGAGCCTGATGCAGTCGGCCGCCGCATTGCAGGTGGTGCGCCTGCTGCAATCGCACCTGGAGGGCGCGTCGCCGCGTGCGGTGAACCCGCCGTCGGGGGTGTTTCGGACCAGCGACGACTGGATCAACGTGACGGTGGCGCGCCAGCACGAATGGATCGCGTATTGCGACGCGATCGAGCGGCCCGACCTGGCGCAGGACCCGCGCTTCGCGACCGCCAAGGACCGGCTGGCGCATGCCGATGCGCTGATCGCGCTGCTGCGTCCGGTGATCGCCGCGCGGTCGTTCAATGCGTGGTCGCAACGCTTCGTCGTGCGCAAGGTGCTGCACGAGCGGGTGAACACCTATGCGGATTTTCTGGCGCACGAGCAGGCGAGCGCCTCGGGCGCGGTCAGCCGGGTGAACCATCCGGATGTGGAACGGACCCTGGCGCTGCCGAACCTGGTCGGGTTGCCGGCGTTCGAGGACGGTGCGCCGCGCGCTGTCGCACCCTCGCTCGGCGAGCACACCGAGGCGATCCTGCGCGAGCATGGCTACGCGGCGGCGGAGATCGCCGCGCTGGCCGAGCGCGGCGTGGTTCGGCTGGGGGCACGCGCGTAACGCGGAACGAGTAGGGTGGAAAAGCGCAGCGCATTCCACCGCCACGCAGCCAACCTCTTCCGCCGGCACGTCGTTCCGGCAGCGGCGAGCCGTCCGACATGACGGAGCGGGCGTCAGGCAAAGCGGCGGAATGCGCTGCGCTTTTCCGCCCTCCGATGTCTGCTACGCCCGCACGTTCCCCACATTCGCGCTGCGCGGCGGGATCCCGGTCTCCTCGAAACACACCCGCGCCAGAGCCGCCACGCCGTCCTTGATCTGCTGCTTGCTGGGCAGCGCGAAACACAGCCGCATGGAGGACTTCGCCGTCGCGGGATCGCACGCCCATTCCGGACCCGGGTTGAACGCGATGCCCGCCTGGGC
Organism: Acetobacteraceae bacterium; assembly: GCA_003151425.1. Taxonomy (GTDB): domain Bacteria; phylum Pseudomonadota; class Alphaproteobacteria; order Acetobacterales; family Acetobacteraceae; genus Palsa-883. The sequence continues at coordinate 27,432 of PLXO01000336.1, read as the reverse complement.
CGCCGGCTTGACCAGCTTCGTCACGTCGACCTGGTCCGGCAGCTTGAGCCACAGGAAGATGCCGCCCTCCGGCCGCCACATCTCCACCGCGGTGCCGAACTCGCGCTCCACCGCCTCGACCATGGTGTCCAGCTTCTCGCGCAGCACCGCCGATAGATGTTCCACGTGCGTGTCGAACGAACGCGTAAAATACTCGGCGACGATCATCTGGTCGAGCGCGCCGGTGCCGCCATCGGTCTTCATCGCGAGCAGCCGCGACAGCACCGGCCAGGACGCCACGCAGTAGCCGATGCGCAACGCCGGCGCGAGCGACTTGGAGAACGAGCCGATATGCACCACTTGGTCGGGGGCCAGCGAATAGAGCGACGGCGGCGCCGCGCGGACCCACAGCAGGTCGGCGTAGCACTCGTCCTCGAAGATCGCGATACCGCGTTCGCGTGCCAGCGCCAGTAGCGCGTGGCGGCGCTCCAGCGGCAGGATCGATCCGGTAGGGTTCTGGATGGTCGGGATGGTGTAGATGCACTTGGGCGTCACGCCCTTCGACTTCAGCTCGTCCAGCAGCGTGGTCAGCGCGTCGATGCAGATGCCGTGCTCGTCCAGCTTCGTGCCGACGATCTTGGCGCCGATCCGCTTGAAGCGGTTGATCGCGCCGGCATAGCAACATTCCTCCAGGATCACCGTCTCGCCGGGATCGACCAGCAGGCGGCTGACCATGTCGATCCCCTGGCCGGAGCCGGTGGTGATCATGATGTCGTCGCGCCCGCAGTCTATGCCGCGGTGGCGCTTGAGCTTGTCGGCGAGGAAATCGCGCAGCCCCGGGTAACCCTGCGGCCCGCGGCCGAGATTGTACATCGCCAGGCTGCCGCCCTCGCGCCGCAGCACGCTGGCCGCGGCCTCGATCAGGCCTTCGATCGGAATGTGCTCGGGATCGTTGTGGCCGCCGATGAAGTTGAACTCGGGGAACCCCGCGAAGCGCGGCGACGGGTCGGGCAGCCCGGTGCCGAACAGGCGCGTCAGATCGAAGTCCGGGTTGCTCATGGCTTTGTTTCCTCTGGCTTTGTTTCCCTGGGCGCGCACCGTTCGACGGTGCTTGCGACGCCGGTCAGGCTGGCATCCGCCCGCAGGGCCGGCAAGTGGCGCTGGTGGCTAGGTGCATGGTAGCTGGCTGCGTGGTGGTTGGCTCTGCATCGTGGCTGACTGCAAGTAACGCTGGCGTCCGTTTGCTGCGCTGCGGCGGATGGCCAAGGCAGCAAAGGCGGCTGGTTCAAATTGGCGACAATTCCGGCTATCTCTGGGTTGCATAATGGGCAGAAAGCAATTGGTGCGGGGTTGTCAGTAAAGTTTACATGCAACTCCAAGTTGCATGCTTTTCGCACTCCTAACTCCTTCAATTCCTTTCAATCTCCATTCATGGCATGGCTCGTGCATCGACCCCTTTCACCACGCCGCCATGACGGAGCAGTGACACGAGTTCGCAAATTGAGACGACTGGTGGACGGGCATGAAACTATCCGGTAGGCGCCTGATCGATGCCGTATTGATCGGCCTCGGGTTCGTGCTGATCGTCGCCGTCCTGGACCTCGGCGTGCTGCACGGCGCGACATCGCGCATGCTTGCGACGAGCCTGCTTACATGGCTGATGTGCTCGCTGCCGGCGGCCATACTGATCGGCCACTGCGCGTTGAGCGAGGAGTGAACGCCCATCCATGCGACCGGGTCGCGGGCGTGGCTGCCGGACCGGGTGAGGGGAAACGAACGCCGTACGCCGGCACCACGTCCGCACTTGATAAGGCGTGGTAGCAGGCCTTTCGCAGGTGTGGCTCTGCGACGTTGCCAGCTCCGTGACCGGTTGCGTCACTTCATGCCACCGACAAGATGGACTCCCAGACGGACTATGAATCCCGGAGGCCGCACTCATGACACTGCATCATGTCCGCATCGATGGCGTTGCGCCGTTTGAATACGACTTCGGTGGCAACATCCGCGCGCGCATGGCTGACCTCGGGCGGGCCGTCGGGTCGCAGTCGATCGGGCTGACCATCCAGACGGTGACGCCAGGGTGCCGGTCGTCGCGGCGGCATAGACATGTGTTCCAGGAGGAAATCCTGATCGTCATGGCAGGAACCGGAACGCTGCTGCATGACGAGGCGCAGGTCCCGGTCCGGCCAGGGGACTGCTTCTGCTACACGCCGTGCGACGCCGAGGTGCATGCGTTCGAAAATACTGGGACGGATGACCTCGTGCTCTGGGCGTTCGGCAATCGATTCAGCCACGAGGTATGCCTCTATCCAGATGAGGGCGTGGCGTTCGTCGAGGGATTGGGGTCGGAGATTCCGCTTGCCGCGGCGGTTGAAAGCGCGTGGACGGAGGAAAGGCGCAAGCGATGATCCCGGCGGGTAGCGAGGCATTCGCTGCCGATGCCTTCATCGCCCAGCAAATCGGGGCGGTTCAACGCTCCCTGCTTCGGCGAACCTTCCGGGAAATCGGCACCCAGCCGGATGCCGGCGCACGGTCTGGCGGCGAACCGGTTAGTTCCGTTCCGATATAGGTTAAATTGATCTGCATCAATGCGGCGATCGGCTTGGATTGCTGCGATGATGCACGAATGTTGCCTGCACCGCTGCGAGCGGCGTCGACGGCGAATACCGCTTCCAGGCCGGACGCAGGGTCCGAACCTATCGACGGGAGAGCGCGATGCAATACATCGAAAGTCTGCGCGAACAGGCGGTCTACTACCACGAGATTGCACGCCGGTGGCTCAAACTCAACAAACCCGACAAAGCCACCGAATACGAGGATCTGGCTGAGACCTGCGAGGAGGTCGCCGCCGAAATCGAGGACCACGAGACGGCCGGCTAAAGCGTGATCGCTTGCGGCGGCCGAGGCTGGCCGTAACGTCGTCGGCAACGTGTGCGCCAGCACATCGATCTTGCCGACCCTGATCCCTGCCGGAAGATGCGCCTGCCGATCGTGGCGGCGTCTGTGCGGTTCGTTTCGCCCTGTTTCTATCACAGGGAAACGGGAGGCCGAATGGTTGCGGTCCTTGGTGCGCTGCGTTGGTTACGCGCCGGGTTCGGGACGCGTGGCAGGACAAAACCACCAGAGCGGTTGCAACGTCCTTGCAGCGGGGCGCGATTGGCTTGGCATCTTCCAGTACGTCTCACGGTATGGCAGTTTCAAACTGAGACACTACTGCTGCGTTTACTCGATCCGCCGCTTTTCCCTCTGTGATAAGAACAAGGCTGTTGCCGCGCACACGAGCGGTGGGCGCATGGCACGGGCCTGACCCTCACCGTTGGTCTGCTTCGCGGCCCAATCGCTCCGCTCGCCGCCTTGGTCCGCTTTGCGGCCCAAGCCCGCGCAAGTGCGGCAGAGGCGTACGGCTGTCGCGGCTATTGAAACAGTTCGGCGCGCTTCAGTAGTTCGTCGAGTCCCGGCTCCTTGGGATTGCGCGGCTTGCCGGGGTGGATGACGGAAACCTGGCAGCTTTCGGCGGCCTCGACGAGCTGGCGGTAGGTGCCGGCGGTCACATCGGCGATGTAAGCCTGCTTGTCCTTGTTGTAGGCGAACAGCTTATCGTTGATCTGCGTGCACTCGTTACAACTGCTGCAACGCGCAGTCTCGATGTAGGGCTCATCCGGCGAACGCTCGGGCTCGGAAACCGCCGCCTCGGCTACGGCCGTCTCGGTCGCCGCCGCCTTGGCCCCTGCAATCCTTGCAACTGCGATATTTGTCCCCCGGGCGGGCGCGTCCGCGGGCGCGCCGGGGGACGCCCCCTGGAGCGCACCCTGCGACGCGCCCTGGGGCGTACTCGCTTCGGCGACCGCGACCGCGCGGGCTGCGGCGACCTCGCGCTGTTGCTGCTCCTGCCACGCCGCACGCTCATGGGCGAGCAGACGCTCGGCATGCGAATTGCGGATGCCGCCAAGCTCGCGCAGGCTGCGCCACATCGCGCCCGCGCGCCCCGCTTCGCGGATCATGCAGTCGTCGGCCATCACCTTCTGCAGCCGATTGCCGGCGTCGACCATCAGCAGGCATGGGACGCTGCCGGAAGCGGTGTCGGTGCCATGCGCGATGGCCTCGGCTGCTTCCACCATCTGGCCGTTCCAGTCCGCCCGCGGAACAAGCGCGAAATGCGCGGCGTAGCGCCGGTCGCAGGCCAGGAAGTCGACCGCCGTGACGGCGACGGTTTCGCCGACGCGTTGGTGCTCGGCGTCCTCGTAGTCGAGCCTATGCACCGGCCAGTCCTGCTCGGGCTGCGGGTTGCCGGCAATGCTGAAGCGGGCGGCGCAGTCCGCCCCGGCCGACGGGTCGTGGACGAAGGCCGGAAAGGCGCGCGATTCCATCGCCGCCGCGGCGACAAGATAGGGTGGGATGTCGCCCGCGTGGCCGCTCGCGCCGGAGAACACCGAGAACAACGCTGCGCCGGGATAGTCCAGCCCGGCGAACAATCGGTCGCGCAGGCGCGGCAAGTTCGAGGCGCTGGACTGCAAGACGAACGTCTCGTTCAGTGCGATCGCGGCGTTGGTCAGCGTGCGGGCGCACAGGCCGAACGAGGCGCGCGCGGGATCGTCGACGAGCGGGGCAAGAATGTCGTCGGTCTGCAGCAGGATCTTCAGCGGCAGGCCGCTCGCGAGCGCATCGAGCACGCGGGTGAACTCGGTGGGCGTTATTGTACCGGTGTCGATCCGTGCCAGATAATCCGGGAACCGGGCCCGCTCGGCCACGCCCACACGGTTGGCGCCGAAGCTGGCGAAGACGGCGTCGTGATCCGCCTCGCGGTAGTCACCCTTCACCTCCAGCTCGGCGATGGCGATCGCCTTGGTCAGCTCCACCAGCCTGGGCAGCCGCTCGTGCCAGGCTTCCAGTGCTTGGCTGCAACTGTCGAACGTGAAGCGGTATCCCGGCAACGCCTGCGCCGGTGCGGCGGCGTCCTGGGGCGGGGCGTAGAAGCGCTGCGATTGCAGTACCGACAGCAGCCAGCGGATGCGCTCGCGGCGGCTGTCCGCCAGCAGGGAGGGCGCGGAGACGCTGGCCAGCATGCGCGACATCGCCGCGAAATCGAATGCCTGCGCCTGCGGTTGGCCGATCGCGGCGCGCAGGTTCTCGGCGCTGTGGCCTTCGTCGGAACGGGCAAAGTCGGCGCGCAGGATGTCGGACAGCTTCTGGATCAGCCGGGTCAGATCGGCGCGGAACAGCGCCGCCTTGCGCCGGTGAACCGCGGTGCAGGCGTGCGAGAACAGGCGCCCAGGCAGGGCGGCGTCGCAATCAACCACCTGCCCGTCGGCTGGCAGATTTGCTCCGAGGCGCGCGAGACTGTCGGCGAAACCCTCGTCGTCGGCGCGCGCGCTCAGGCGCTGCGCTGCCGTTTGCCACATTTCCCGGAACGTTCCGACTCCGTCCGCCGCGGCGATGCGGCGCATCTCGCGCTCCATGCGACCGGCATGGTGGCGCAAGCGATCGGCGCCGGTCGCGCCGGCGAGTGCGCCGGTGAGCCCAGCGTCGAGCACCGTGTCGAGCGCGGCGTCGAACAGTTCGCTGAGCGAGCGCACCGCGCCGGCGCCGTCGGCGCCTGGCAGCAGCACCAGCGGAAAGTCGTAGCGCAACGCGGTCAGGTCGCGGTAGCCGGCGAACAGTGCGGGACGCAGGCCGAGCCCCTCGACGGCATCGAGGCCATCGCGCGTGCTTTGGCCGGTGAGGTAGAACGTCACCTGCGCTTGATGTGCAGCTTGCATGTTGCCGTCGCCTCGCATGTCCATGTTTGCCAGCGTCCGGGTTTGCCAGGGTCCGGTTCGATCCGCGTTCGCCGCGGATCAGGCCGTGGCGCTGCGCGCGTCCGGTCGGCCGCCCGATCCGATGCTCCCTGGCGAGCCCGGGGGCCAGCCCGACGGCCAGATCGTAAATTTATCGAACTCGGCTTCCAGGCCGTTGCGGATCAGCTCCGGCGAGCGGAGTTTTCCAGCGTGGCGCACCTCCTCGTAACAGGGGACGTCCGGATTGTGGTAGATGATGCCCACCGGGATCGGATCGCGCCCGGAAGCAATCTCCCGTGCGCGGTCGAGATTGCCCGGATCGTGTTCCTCCTGCGTGCGGTAGATCTTCGCCGTCCCCGGGCTGAGCGTCAGACCGCGCGCGTGGTGCAGCAGCTTGATGCGCGACGGATCCTGCACATACGGCTCGAACATCTTCGGCAGCCATTCCGGGCAGCGTTGCAGGATGCGCACGAAGCCGGTGCCCTTGTGGTGGAATGCCGCGGCGATCACGTCGTACAGCACGTCCGGAATCCAATCGACCGCCTGCGCCACGAACGAAACGTTCTGCACGCCGAGCGTGACACTCAGCGGGTTCAGCGCCTCCAGATAGGAGCCGCGCGGCGTGGTGTTGCTTTTCAGCCCGATCGGCGAGGTGGGCGAGGCCTGCATCTTCGTCAGCCCGTAGATCTGGTTGTCGTGCAGCATCACCGTCAGGTTCATGTTGTAGCGGATGGCATGGATCCAGTGCGCCGCGCCGATGCTGCAACAGTCGCCGTCGCCGGTGTTGACGAACACGTTCAGGTCGGGGCGCGCCATCTTGACGCCCTCGGCGATCGGCAGCGCGCGGCCGTGGATGCCGTGCAGGCCGTACGTCTTCATGTAGTGCGGGAAGCGGCTGGAGCAGCCGATGCCTGAAATGAACACGGTCTTTTCCGGCGGCAGTGCCTCGTCGCGGCACAGTCGTTGCACCGCCGTCAGGATGGCGTTGTCGCCGCATCCCGTGCACCAGCGCGGCACGCCGCTCTGATAGTCCTCAAGATCGTACTGTTCGTCGTGCAGCCGCAGCAGGCATTCGGTGTGCGAGTGGGCGATATGAGTGTCGGGCATGATGCGATCTTCCCTCACTGCGTCAGCAATTTGCGCAGAATGGCGGCGCGGATCAGCGACGGCTTGATCGGCTGGCCCTTGACCTCGGACCAGCAGTCGACATCGACCAGGTAGCGCGCGCGCAGCAGCATCGCGAGCGCGGTGTAGCGCCGGTTGCTTTCGTCGATGAGCGGGTCGTCCGGCGAATCGCACCAGTTGCCCTCGATGGTCATCACCTGGCGGAAGCGCGCCATGATCGGCTTGATGCCGGGCGCCATCGGCTGCAGGAACGTCAGGTGCATCGACGACACGGCGCGGCCTTCGTTGCGCAGTTGCTCGACCGCTTCCTCGATCGCCCCGCGCGTGCTGCCCCAGCCGATCACCAGCAGCTCGCCGCTGTCGGCGCCGAAAACCGGGGGCGGCAGCAGCGTCTTTTGCAACGCCGCCAGCTTGCGGCTGCGCGCCTGGATACTCTGCTGGTTGATCTCGGCGTCGTAGGCGACGTGGCTCTGGCCGTCGTGGGCGAGGCCGGTGAGGGTGTGCATGCCGCCGGGCTGGCCGGGGATGATGCGGCGCGCCAGCCCGGTGACGGGATCCCAGTTGTACGGCTTGGTGCCGTCGGGAACCGCGCTCTGGTCCGCCGGCGGCGCCAGCCACGTCTCGCGGAACTGCGGGCGCGGGATCGGCTGCTGCGAGCTCGCCAGCGCGGCGTCGGTGAGCAACACCACGACCATGTTGAAGGTCTCGGCGAGGTTGCGCGCGGTGATCACCGAGTAGAAACAGTCCTCGATGGTGGCAGCGGCCATCACCACCTTAGGCGCGTCGCCATGGCTGCCGAACATGGCGGCCAGCAGGTCGCCCTGTTCCACCTTGGTGGGCTGGCCGGTGCTCGGACCGCCGCGCTGTACGTTGACGACGACCAGCGGGATCTCGCCCATGACAGCCAGGCCGATGCCCTCCTGCTTCAGCGAATAGCCGGGACCGGAGGTGATGGTGACGGCGCATTTGTTGGCGTACGAGGCGCCGAGGGCGAACGCGCAAGCGGCGATCTCGTCTTCCGCCTGGTGCACGGTCCCACCGATTCGCTCGAACACGTCGCTGAGATAGTGGGACGCGGAGGTCGCCGGCGTGATCGGGTACATGGCGCACACCTCCATCCCCGAGGCGAGGATGCCGAGCGCCAGCGCAACGTTGCCGTTCACGACGATCTGCGGCTCGGTCGCGGGCTCGGCCGGGATGCGGTATTTGAATGCGAGGTTTTGGCCCGCCCAGGCGGCGCCGGCTTCCAGCAGCCGGACGTTGGTCTCGACGATCTTGCGGTCCTTCTTGCCGAAGATCGCCGCCACCTGTTCGGCGGCGAGCTGCATGTCCAGGCTGTAGATGTTGCAGAGCATGCCGAGCGCGAACATGTTCTTGCCGCGCCGCGGGTCGCTGACGATGGTGCGGCACTCGCGCTCCATCGGCACTTCGTGCACGTCGTAGCCGGCGGCGACGACCTGGTCGTACACCTCGGCGTAGGAGGCGGCGATCGCCTTGTTGCGGTCCTCCCGCCACATGCTTTCGAGCAAGATGGTCGCACCCGGTTTCAGCTCGCCGGCACGCACGCGGCCGAGCAGCACCTGCTCGTTGAAGGCGATCACCAGATCCGTTTCGTTGCCGCCATTGGTGATGCGGCGCGAGCCGAAGCGGATGCGGATGCCGGAGGCGCCGGCGACGCTGCGGGCCGGTGGGCGGATCTCGGCGGGGATGATCTCCACCGTCCAGACGCCATACCCGGTGCGCGCGGCGATGGCGCCCATGCACTGGCCGCAGCGCTGCGCGCCCTCGCCGGAGTCGCTGATGATCTCGACGATGTGTTCCGCGAGCGTGGTCACGGTTTTGTCGTGGGCGGCTGGGTTGTCGCGGACGATTGTTGTGTCGCGGGCGGTTGGGTTGTCGCCGGCGGCAGGCTGGTCACCGCTTGGCCGGTCGCGCGCGATTGGCTCGTCGCTTGTGGTTGGCGGGGTCAGCAGGGTTACGTCGTTCATGGCCTCGTCCGTGACCTGGGGTTGCTGGCGGGCATGTGCGGCGCGCTGCGGTCGCTGCTCAGGCGCAACGGATGCGGGCGAAGTTGCGCTCGCTCGCCTGGATGCCGAAGATCGTTGCGGCATCGAGCGAGCAGCCCGGCTCGCTGATGCCGAGATACGCCTTCATGCTGCGCGCGGCCCTGCGCCCGGCGCCCATCGCCTCGATGACGGTGGCCGCGCCGGTGACGATGTCGCCGCCGGCGAACACCCCGGCCATCGAGGTGGCAAGGTCCGCATCCGTTTCGATGTAGCCGCGCTTGTCGAGGCGCATGCGCGAGGTCTGGCCGATGATCGGGTTGGCGTTGGTGCCGATCGCGAACACCACCTCGTCGCATGCGATCTCGTGTTCGCTGCCGGGGATCGGCACCGGGCGGGCGCGGCCGGACTTGTCGGGCGCGCCCAGCTCCATGGCGATGCAGCGCATGCCTCGCACGTTGCCCTGGTCGTCGCCGAGCACCTCGACCGGCGCGGTGAGCCACTTGAACACCACGCCCTCCTGCTCGGCGTGATGGACTTCCTCGGCGCGGGCCGGGCACTCCGCCTTGGTGCGGCGATAGACGCAGGTGACGTTCTGCGCCCCGAGCCGCAACGAAACACGCATCGCGTCCATCGCGGTGTTGCCGGCGCCGACCACCGCGACATGGCGGCCGAGCGGGATCGGCGTGTCGTAGGCGGGGAAGTCGCGCGCGCGCATGAGGTTGCAGCGCGTCAGCAGCTCGTTCGCCGACAGCACGCCGTTCAGCGAATCGCCGGGAACGCCGAGCATGGCGGGATAGCCGGCGCCGGTGCCGATGAACACCGCGTCGTAGTCCATCTCGCTGATCATCTGGGCAATGGTGAACAGCCGGCCGACCAGGGTGTTGCATTGGAACTTCACGCCGAGCCGGCGCAGGTTGGCGATCTCGGCGTCGATCACCGCGTTGGGCAGGCGGAAATCGGGGATGCCGTAGCGCAGCACGCCGCCGGGCTCGTGGAACGCCTCGAACACGGTGACCTCGCAGCCGGCCTTGGCCATGTCGGCGGCGCAGGCCATGCCGGCGGGGCCGGAGCCGACGATGCCGACGCGCCGGCCGTTCGGCTCGATGTGCGGCAGGTTGGCCCAGCCCTCGGCGATGGCGCGATCGCCAACGAAACGTTCCAGCCGGCCGATCGCGACGGGCTCCAGCGTGTCGCCGACGATGCAGCGGCCCTCGCATTGGGTTTCTTGCGGGCAGACACGGCCGCACACCGCCGGCAGCAGGTTGGTGCGCCCGATCGCGTCATAGGCGCCGTGGACGTCCTTGGCGGAGATGCGCTCGATGAAGGCGGGGATGTCGATGCCGACCGGGCAGCCGGCGACGCAGACCGGATCGGGACAGAACAGGCAGCGCTCGGCTTCCAGCAGCGCCTCGGCCTCGGTGTAGCCGCAGTTGACCTCGGCGAAGTTGTGGGCGCGCTCGGCCGGGTCCTGTTCCCGGACCGGCGTGCGCTGCTGGGGGATCGTGCGGATCGTTCGTTTCTTCGCCATTACTGTTCACCAGGGCAGTACAATTGCAATTCGTTTGTCCGAAGCAATCAACGCATAGCCGGCACTGTCATCCGCCCACGTCACGATCGTCCCCGGGTCCAGCCCGGGGACGGTCATGACGTGGAGGGGGTGTCGGTGCCTGCCATGCTTCGTTCTTTCCGCCGATCGGCCATGCCGGGTCACAACGCCGCCTGCAGGGTCGCCATGCGGCAGCTATCCGACCAGCGCGCGGTGGCCGCCTTTTCCGCCTCGGCGTAGCGGCGCAGGCGACGCATCATGTCGTCGAAGTCGACCAGGTGGCCGTCGAAATCCGGCCCGTCGACGCAGGCGAACTTCACCTGGTCGCCGAGTTTCACGCGGCAGCCGCCGCACATGCCGGTGCCGTCGACCATGATCGGGTTGAGGCTCACCATGGTCTTGATGCCGAGCGGGCGCGTGGTTTCCACACAGGCCTTCATCATCACCGGCGGGCCGATCGCCACCACCTCGTCGATGTCGGTGTGGGCGGCGAGGGCCTGCTTGATGCCGTCGCTGACGAAGCCCTTCAACCCGGCGGACCCGTCATCGGTGCACAGGATGACCTCGTCGCAGCAGGCGCGGAATTTGTCTTCCCAGAAGATGAGGTCCTTGTTGCGGAAGCCGAGGATGCCGATGACGTAGGCGCCACCTTGCTTGAAGGCGCGCGCCTGCGGATAGATCGGGGCGACGCCCAGGCCGCCGCCGACGCAGACCACCTTGCGTGCGGCGCCGATATGGGTGGGGATGCCCATCGGGCCGACCAGCGCATGCAGGTGCGTGCCGGCCTGGCAGGTCTGCTGCATCTCCCGCGTGGTCTTGCCGACCGCTTGTATCACCAGCGTGACGGTGCCGGCGGTGCGATCGAAATCAGCGATGGTCAGGGGGATGCGTTCGCCATGCTCGCCGGACATGACGATGACGAACTGACCGGGCTGCGCGGCCTTTGCCATCAGGGGATGGCGGACTTCAAGCAGGTAGGTAACGTCGGAGAAATCCTGTCGCCGGACGATTTCGAACCCGTAGCCGTCTTGGACGTCGTTCATAGTTAGACGGCCCTCCTGCCGCACGGCGATGAGTGCCGCGTGCCAACCAACCGGTTGTTGACCGCACCAACACCTCAACCGCGTGGCGGGGCATTGACCTGGATCAATGGGGCGTGGCGCGAGCGCATTGCTCCCTTGCGTGGGGCGCCGGGCGCGGGTTCGCCGGGCTGCGGGATGTCGTCGCGCATGGTGATTTTCGGGCGGCGGGAACGGCTCTGGGCGGCCGTGCGCAAGGAGGTGCCGCGGTTGCTGATGGTGGTGGAGCAGGTTTGCCATGTTGCATAAATCAAACAGACCGTGTGAAAACGCGATAAATCCGGTATCAAAACGACATACCGTGAGAGTTTTCACACGGTCTGCAGGAATTCCGCCGCAAGGAATCATCTTGGCCGCGTCAGCATTCTAACGTGCGCACCAATCCGGTGTGAATATCCGCACCCGGCCCACCGCCCGATCTTCGGGCGCGGGAACCATCCGCCTGATATTATCCATTGGCGCGCCACAGGCGATCACGCCAGGACCCGCCGCAGCTTGAATGCGATCGGCAGCGCGGCCGCGCCCAGGGCGGCCATGATCAGGAACACCAGGCCGCCCCAGCGCGCGTAAACCCAGCCGGAGATCAGCATCATCAATCCGGTCGGCGCGCCCATCCCCAACGCCGAATGCAGCGCCTGTGCGGTGGCGGCCCGTTCGGGCGGGATTGCGCGGCTGAGCACCAGCATCGCCGAGAGGTGCTGCATGGCGAAGGTGGCGGCATGCAGCAACTGGACGCCGGCCAGCATGGGCAGTGGCGGCGCGGCGGCGGTCACACCCCAGCGCAGCAGCGACGCCGCGGCGGCGCAGGCGGTCAGGCCCGCCGGACCCAGCCGCTCCACCAGCCGGCGGCCCCACGCGAACAGGGCGACCTCGGCGATGATGCCCTCGGCGATCAGCAGGCCGATCGTGCTGTCGCTGAACCCCTGGCTGCGCCAGAACAGCGGTGCGAAGCCGTAATAGGCGGCGTGCGCACCCTGGATCAGCGCGCTGGCCAGCACGATCAGGCGGAACGGACGGTGCCCCAGCAGGCGCAGCCCGGCGAGCGGGTGCGCCGCCATCGGCCGCGTCGTCGCCTCCGGCAACGCGGTCGCGAACGCGCCACAGCCGCCATAGGCCAGTGCCAGCAGTGCGGGGACGACCCAGGTCCCCGTGCGCGTCAGCAGCCATCCCGTCGCGGCGGTGGCGACCATGAAGGCGACGGAGCCGACGGCGCGCACCGGCCCGTACTCCAGCCGCCGGTCCCGCGCCAGCGCCAGCGCCAGCGAGTCGACCAGCGGGTTGAGCGCGGAGGACGCCGAGGCCTGGAATACCGACAGCAGCAGCAAAGGCAGGAAGTCGCGCAGTGCCAAATAGAGCAGGCTGGTAAACGTGGCGACGACTGCGGCCCCCAGCAGCACCGGGCGTCGCCGCCCGATCCGATCCGCGAGCGTGCCCCAGACGGGGCCGGTGATGACCCGCAGCAAGGACGCCGCGCCGAGGATCTGGCCGATCGCGCCGGGGCCGATCCCGCGATCGGCGAACCACAGCGGCAGGAAGGCGGTGTTGACGGCGGCGGCGGCGAAGAGTGCAGCGAAGAACAGCCCCACACGCGCGCCGGGCGAAAGATCGGTTGTCTTGAAGGGTATAGACACCATAATATCGCAGTTATGGCCTAACAGGAGTTTGCGCCATGAATGCGATCCATGGGCGGGTGTCGACATCGGGGCGTATCAGCCTGCCGGCGGAATTCCGCAAGGCGGTCGGCCTGCATGACGGCGGTGACGTCGTGGTGGAACTGGCGGGCGATGAAATCCGCATCCGTACCGTCGACGCCGTGATCGCGCGCGCGCAAGAACTCTCCCGCCGCATCCTCGGCGATCGTCCGGAGGGCAGCGTGCAGGCGTTTCTCGATGAGCGAAAGCGCGAGGCAGAGCGGGAGTGACGGGCTTTGTGCTCGACGCGTCGGCGCTCCTCGCGTTGCTGCTGGGAGAGCCCGGCGGCGCTCGCGTCGGTCAGGCGCTGACGGACTCGGCGATGACCACGGTCAATTTCGCGGAGGTCGTGGGGCACTATTCCCGCAATGGTGGCCGCGACGCCGAGATCCGTGCGATATTGGACCCGCTGCCGGTGTCGCTTGTGCCCTTCGACCATGAGTTTGCTTACCAAGTCGGCATCCTGCTGCCGGTGACACGGGCCGCCGGACTGTCGCTCGCCGACCGCGCCTGCCTCGCCCTGGCGCGCCGGCTCGACGTGCCGGCGCTGACGGCCGATCGCGCCTGGCAGGCAATTGCGGAGCAAGCGGAGGTGCGGGTCGAGCTGATTCGCTGATCACGCCGCCTGCTGGTGCGCCGCCAGCTCGCGAATCTTGCGCGCCATCGCGGCGATGCCGTTGCCGCGGTTGGTGGACAGCGCCTCCAGCAGCCCGAGGTCCTTCAGGAACACCGGATCGGTGGCAACGATCTCGTCCGGTGCCCGCCCGGAATAGACCCGCAGCAGCAACGCGATCAGGCCGGAGACGATCGCCGCGTCCGACAGGCCGCCCAGGTACAGCCGGCCGTCGCGCAGCACCGCCTCCATCCACACCTTGCTCTGGCAGCCGGGCACGCGATGCGCGTCGTTCATCCAGGCGTCCGGGAACGGCGGCAGCTTGCGGCCCAGCTCGATGATGAACTGATAGCGATCCATCCAGTCGTCGAACACGCCAAGCTCGTCACCGATCGCGGCGATGGCTTCGGCGGCGGAGGGTTCCTCGGGCGTGACGAAGGCATCGGACATTGCGCCGATGTGCGGACGGGGCCGCGCCGCGTCAACCCCGCCGCAGCGCGGTTCAGCTTCCGAAGAAGCGCAGGAAACCGGTCGAGCACCGGGTCCCATGCCGCGATCACGCTATGGTAGCATCGCGAACTGACCGCCGAAACACGAAGGAGGGGACGAAAATGCCAATACCTGGGGATCTGCTCACCAGCGCTCTGGCCAGCATCGCATTCGTCGGCTGCGCGATGACGACCGCGGCGCCAGCGCCGGGCGCGCACCCGCATGCGCACGGACGCCGCCGCGAGGTCGTGGTCAACGGCAAGCGGATCAAGACCGTCGATGTGCACGCCCACTGCATCGTCCCGCCGGCCGCGGCGCTGATCAACCATCCGCTCGAAGCGCCGGGCCTGCTGATGGCCGACACCAGCACGCGCATCGCGGCGATGGACGCGCAAGGCATCGACGTTGAGGCACTCAGCATCAACCCGTACTGGTACCGCGCCGAGCGCGATGTCGCGGCGCAACTGATAAAAATCCAGAACGAAACGCTGGTGGAATTCTGCGCCGCCAACCCCGACCGCTTCGTCGCCTTCGCGACCGCTTCCTTGCAGCATCCCGATCTCGCCGCGGAACAAGTTGAATACGCGGTCAAGAAACTCGGCTTCCGCGGCGTCGGCGTCGGCGGCAGCGTCGCCGGCGAGGAACTGGCCAATCCCAAATTCCATCCGTTCTGGGCCAAGTGCGAGGAGCTCGGCGTTCTTGTCTTCATGCACCCATTCGGCACGCGCGAACTGGAACCGAGCGGCCGGCTGGGCGGCAGCGGGTTGTTGACCAACACGATCGGCAATCCGCTGGAAACCACCATTGCGCTGTCGCACCTGATCTTCGAAGGCACCCTCGACCGCTTTCCTGGGCTCAAGATCTGTGCCGCGCATGGCGGCGGCTTCCTGCCGTCCTACGCCAACCGGTCCGACGCGGTGATCCGGTGCTTCCCCGACCGGGTCGGCCCACTGCCGAAGAAGGATCCGACCGCGTATCTGCGGGACGGGCAGCTCTATTTCGACACGATCGTGTTCACGCCCGAGGCGTTGCGCCATCTGATCGCGGAAACCGGCCCTGGCCAGATCATGATCGGGACCGACTACCCGTTCCCGTGGACCAGCACCGAGGTCGATCTCGTACTCGGCACGCCGGGATTGAGCGACGATGAACGGATCGCGATCCTTGGCGGGACGGCGGCGCGGCTGCTGGGGATTGGGGGTTGAGCGGGCGTGGCAGGCTGTGGCGAGAGAGTTCCGCCCGCAGCGTCGCGCGACGGACAAGAGCAGCCGACCACCGGCACCTTCGGTCTGACCCTTAACTACCCGGGCCCAACCTATGGCCCGATTTATGCCGATCTCGCGCAAGCAACCGCGGACTGGTCACGCGACTTCAACTCCGATGCCACCTTCCGGACGATTTCCGCGGTTCGTGACAAACAGGCTTTGCATCGCATATAGCGATCCGCTATATTGGCGTCGTGAAGGCCGTCCGTTACACGAAGGAAGCAGCGAGAGACCTCAGGCGGCACGGCAATGTCGCGAACCGCGTGCGCAAGGCAGTCCGCGACTACGCTGCCAATCCGGCGGCCCACGCCAACAACGTGACGCAACTGGTTGGCGCGACCTCGCTGCGCATGCGTATCGGTGACTTCCGGGCGATCTTCGAGGAGACACCCGAGATGATCACGGCTACCAAGGTGCGGCCGAGAGGATCGGCCTACGACTGAGCGGAGACTGGAATGGGCGTTCAGACAATCGTTTCACCGAGCGGCGACGAGCTCGTGGTGTTGAGCCGACAGGATTACCAGGATTTGCTGGACGCCCGTGATCATGCCGCGGCGATGCGCGAGGTCGCGGCTGGGGCGGATACGCTGACCGAGGCGGAACTCGGCGAATATCTCGCCGCGCCGACGCCGCTGGCCTACTGGCGAAAGCGCCGCGGCATGACGCAGGCGCAGCTCGCGACCGCGCTCGACATTTCACAGCCTTACCTGGCCCAGCTCGAGGCGGGCAAGCGGACCGGCGACGTCACGCTCTATGCGCGGCTGGCCGAGGTGTTGCGGCTGCGGATCGAGGACCTGGTGCCGGAGCCCGCCCCAGCGCCATAGCGCGCTGCGCCGTCACGGGCACGATCAAACCGTCGGCCTCGTCAGCCAGTGGGGGCGTGGCGTGAAGCATCCCCAAGGAGGTTCCCTCAGGCTGATGGCCCGCTTGGCGCGGTGTCTCCTTGCGGCCGTCGTACGATGGGCGTTGCGCCGGTGCGCAGTCGGGCCGCAATTCTACCCACGGCCGAATCGCCGAGCAGAAGTCAGCCCGCTAAGCTCCGGGCGCGGCCGGTCTGCGGAACGGGACTTGGTTGAAATCGTCCCCATCCTCCGCGCAGGAGCCGCTGGCGACGCCTGGGCGAAGGCCATGACACCCAACGGCCGCGTGACTCCTATCCGGAACAATTCTCACGCATCACATACCCACCCGCTACAACCCCAACCCACCATCCAGCAAAATCGTCTGTCCGGTCATATAGTCCGACGCATCCGACGCAAGGTACAGCGCCAGCAGCCCGACCTCCCGCAACTGCCCCGCCCGCCCGAGCGGCACGGTCTGCTCCGCCCGCTGGGTAAGCTGTTGGAACCGTTCTTCCCCCGCGGTCACCACGTCCGGAAACAGCCCCGGCGCGATGGCGTTGACGCGCACGCCATAGGGCGCCCATTCCAGCGCCTGCGCCCGGGTAAATCCGGCGAGCGCGGTCTTCGCCGTCGTGTAGATCACCATGTCCCGCCCGCCCTGATGCGCGGTCCACGACGCGATGTTGATCACCTTCCCGGAACGACGCGCCAGCATGTGCGGGCCGACGGCGCGGGTGCAGAGCAGCGCCTCGGTCAGGTTGATGTCCATGATGAACCGAAGCTCGTCGTCGGACACGCCGATGCCGCTGTCCGCCTTGCCGGGAAGCGTGACCAGCGGCTTGCGGATGGAATCGCCCAGCGCGTTCACCAGCACGTCGATGCGCCCGAGCGTGGCGAGGATTTCTTCCACGGCGCGCCGGACCTCGTCCGGTTTCGTTACGTCAGCGACGATGGGAACGACGCGTCGCCCGGACACCGCCGCGATCTCCGCCGCCGTCGGCGTGACGTAGGTCGGCGTCAACGCATTGAGCGCGATGTCGGCGCCGGCCTCAGCCAGCACCTGGGCAATCCCCTTGCCGATGCCGCGTCCGGCCCCCGTGATGAAGACGACTTTCCCTGTGACATCGAATTCGACCGGCATCATGGCGTGTTCCCCGATATCCTCGCGCTCTGTAGCGCCCAGCCGATTATCGACCGCGACGCACGTACGGGCAAACCGCATCGAGCAGGGTCCCGTGGACCAGCACGAGGGTCGACTTCGTGCTCGGCACGCCGGGATTGAGCGACGACGAGCGGAACGCAATTCTCGGCGGAACGGCGGCACGACTTCTCGGCATCGCGTCCCGAGTGCGCGTGGCGGCCCGGCTGTCGCGACATCGTGCTACAGCCCGGCCAGATAGCGTGCCAGGGCGTCGATATCGCCATCCGAGAACGTCTTCAGCAGCGCTGCCATCCAGGGATTGTTGCCGCGGGTGCCGTTGCGGAAGTCCCGCATGGTCTTGCGCAGGTACTCGACATTTTGCCCGGCCAGGCGTGGGTTCGTGCTGTCGCCCAGATATCCGCCGAGATGGCATTGCGTGCACTGCCCCGAGGTGGCAACCACCGCAGCGCGCGTTGCGACCTCTGCTGGCGCCCTGGGCTGCCCGAGATCGGGCCACGGCTTCCGCGCGAAATATTCCCCGAGCGCAAGCATATCGCCGCGACTCAGCATCTTGACGATGGGTTCCATCTGCTCGTTCTTCCGCGTGCCGGTCTGGATGTCGCGGAGATTGAGGAAGATGTAGCCGGCGTGCTGGCCCCAGATGATCGGGATCTCCTTGCTCGCCGGAATGCCGTCGGCACCGTGGCAGGCACCACAAATGGCAGCCTTGTCCTCGATTGATTCGGTGCCGGTGGTTTGTGCCATCGCGGTTGTGGCGATGCTGCCGGCAAGCATCAGGCTGGCCAGGAGTGCACCAATCAGATGTCCTGCTCGCATTCCCTGCCCGGCGTGGTGTGGCGCGTGGCCGACGGACCCCAGCGGGACCCGTCGGCTGATTTGTTTCGCTCGCGGTCGATCAGTCCAGCGTGAATGCGATGACCGCGTTGCCGCGCTTGAAGTCGATCTGTGTGTTGCCGCCAGCGGCCACGACGACGTACTGCTTGCCATTGACGGTATAGGAAGACGGTGGCGCATTGACGCCGGCGCCGGCCTGGAAGCGCCACAGTGCGGCCCCGGTTTTGGCGTTATAGGCCTTGAACTGGCCGTTGCCCTCGCCGGTGAACACGAGGCCTCCGGCGGTCGCGAGAATCCCGCCGATCATCGGCTGTTCGGTTTTCACCTGCCAGGCGATCTTGTCGGTGTTGTAGTCCACCGCGGTCACGTTGCCTGTTTGCTGAGCGCCCGGGATGACCGCGAACGCGCCCCCCAGCCACAGCTTGCCGTCCGGATAGGGCGACGGGGTCACGGTATAAGTCATTGGCTGGTGCAGGTTGATGGCGTAGCTCAGGCCAAGCCCGGGATCGACCGCGATGGGCGACCACTCGACGCCGCCGTTGGCGCCCGGCAGCATGATCGCCCCCTGCGGCGTGGGCAGCGTCCACATGTTCTTCTGCTCCACCATCGCCGCGGAGAATCGGATCGGGCTGCAATCGTCCGCCTTGTTGACATAGACGTGCCCGGTCTTGCCGGCGTGCAGCACGCCATCGACCAGCTTGCCGCTCTTGTCGCGCACCGGCACCAGGACCGTTGGGCTGACCGCGTCGAGATCCCAGATATCATGCGGAACGTACTGGAAGTGGCAGACATATTTGCCGCTGTCGAGATCCAGCGAGACAAGCGAGTCGGTATACAGGTTGTCGCCCGGGCGAACCGCGCCGTCGAGGTCGGGTGAAGGATTGCCGACCACGAAATAGATCCGGTGGTGCGCCAGATCCACCGCCGGGTTCTGCCACACGCCACCGCCAAGCCGCTTGTAGGGATCGCCATCCTTGGCGAGCGCTGCCTTCTCGGCGGCGATATCGCGATGCAAGTCACGGCCCGTGGCGTCCTTGGTCGCCCAGACGCCGACCGAGTTCTCTGGAATGGTATCGAAATTCCAGATCAGCTTGCCGGTTTCGGCATCATAGGCGCGTACGAAACCACGAATGCCATACTCGCCGCCATTGGTGCCGATGAGAATCTTGCCGTTCACCGCGGTCGGCGCCATCGTCTCGCTGTAGCCGAGCGTGGGATCGGCGATCTGGGTCTCCCAGGCCACCTTGCCGGTCTTGGCGTCCAGCGCGACCAGCTTGGAATCGAGCGTCGCCAGATACACCTTGTCGCCGGACACCGCGACACCGCGGTTGTTGGGACCGCAGCAATAGATCGTCAGCGGTCCCAGCTTCTGCGCATAGTACCAGATCTGCTCGCCGGTGCGCGCGTTCAGCGCATAGACGTGATCGAACGATGTGGTGATGTACATGATGCCGTTGACGACGATCGGTGTTGTCTCCGTTGACTCCTTGACATCGGTCTGGAAGATCCAGGCTGGGTGCAGATGCGCGACGTTGCCGGCATTGATCTGCCGGTTGGGATAGAAACGAGTCTGCGCGTAGTTGCCGTTGGTGTGCAGGAAGTTGTTGCCGTCGCTGCCTGCTTTGTTCAGCTGATCCTGTGTCACCGCCGTGGTCTGTGCCCGTGCGTGCGGCAAGGCGGCGAGCATGGCAAGCGCCGCCGCGCCGGCCGTAATGGTGCTTTTGGCGGTACGTTTCATGACATCCCCCACGATTATTCGTTACCCGGCTGGCGCACAACGTTGCCCAGCCGCGGACAACAACCCTACGCCGCCGATTTGGCTGTTGTAAAGTAACGTCCGAACCCAGGATTCCCGAACCAACCGTCGGGCGCGGCGGCGGGTGGGTGGATTTGCGGGTAACAGGGCGGCCCGAGCTCAGTTCCGCATCACGAGAGCCCTGCTGTCGGGTGCGGCCGCACGCTGGGCGAGTCTGGGCATGAGGCTGTGCGACCGTCGCGGGTCCGGGGCCTTCCGGTGCGGACAAGAGCGTAACGGATCAACTGGCCCTTGTGTGCGCCTTCCGCTGTCCCTGAGCAATTCAGCATCGCACTGAAACGCCGTCGAGTGGCCGGCCTGACCGCCACCAATCTCACGCATTGATTACGTCCGCCATCAGCCGCCGGATGCCGCAACGGCCCGATCCGCTCAGCGCCGTTCCAACCCCGCCCAACGCCCGTCACAGCTTCAACAATCGCCGTGCATTGCCGCTGGCGATCTTCGCTTTGTCCTCGGCGCAGAGCGGGATCTTGTGCAGCCACTCGGTGGCCGGCTGGTTCGGCGCGAACGGGTAGTCGACCGAGAACATGATGCGGTCCACCCCCACCTCCTGCACGCAGCACAGCAGCGCCGGGTCGGACCAGAAGCCGCTGGTGGTGATCCAGAAGTGGTCGCAGAACACCTCGCGGAAGCCGCGGCCGCCCTTGGCGTCGCGCGTAAAACCCATGTTGATCCGCCAGAGCAGGAACGGCAGCCCCTCGCCGAGATGCCCGAGGACGATCTTTAGGCCCGGATACGCATCGAACACGCCGCTGAGCACCATGCGCACGCCCTGCGTCGCGGTCTCCACCGTAAAACCCCAGGCGGCGCGCAGGATCGACGGCCAGTCCTGCACGTAGTCCTGGTAGTAGGCGTCGACCACTGCCTGCTGCGGGACCGCCGGGTGCAAATAGATCGGCACGTCAAGCGCGGCGGCGCGCTCGAAGATCGGCCAGAAGCGTTTGTCGTCGAGGAACACGCCGTGCGTCGGGCCGTTGATCAGCGCGCCCTTGAAGCCGAGCTTTGTCACCGCGCGTTCCAGCTCGTCGGCGGCGGCCTTTGGATCGGGGGTGGGCAACGCTGCGAAGGCGGCGAACCGGTCGGGCCGCGCGGCCACCGCGCCCGCCAGCCGGTCGTTGGCGATGCGTGCCAGACGCACGGCGGCTTCGGCGTCCATGGTCTGCAGCCCGGGGTTGCCGTGCGACAGCACCTGCAGGTCGATGCCGGCGGCGTCCATTTCCTTGATGCGCAGCTCGGCGACATCGTTCAAGCGTTCGGCGATGACGGGGGCCTGCCTGGCGTCCTCGGGCGCGTAGGCGCGGACCACGTCCGGGTCCTGGTAATGTTCTTCCAGCGCGATGACCTGCGGTTTGGCCGGCATCGATTCCTCCCCTGCCCGCTGTCCTGCCGGATTGTGGCATGGCCGTGCTGACGGTCGCCAGTGCCGCGGCATTCTGCGACATTGGCAAACATGCGTCGGAACGGCCGACGCGCCGGCGCGAGGAGGCGACCATGACGACATTTCAGCCGGTGGACCGGCCCGAGATTCAGGTGCTGGTGGACAACGTCACCGACAGCCTGTCCTCCACGCCAGCGTTCGCGACCCGGGAATGGGTGCAGTTGCAGCTTCAGGGGGTGCGCGTTCAGGCTGATCGTCCCGGCGCACCGCACCGGCTGGCAGACGCTGAACGCGCTGGAGCAGTCCTATGCCGAGCGGATCGTCGTGCCCTCGGCGGTGGGGAAACGGTGCAGCCTGTGAGGGCGCGGGGTGGTCCGGAAGTCCCGGATGGCACTTTGGCTACGCGCCCGCAGCCTCGTCCCGACACCAGCGGGGCTGTCGCGTCTGATCCGCCCAAACCACCTGGGCAGCCGCCGGAAATACCAGATCCAGACAAGCCCACGCCCATCGAGGAGCCACCGCGTCCAATCCCTGTCCCGCCGAATGAACCCCCACCGCCGATGGTTGCCGCGTCGGTCGCGTACCGGCCGCGGTGGGGCTTTCGACCCTGCGGAGCGATGCTGCAAGGCGTTGCGTAGGCGGTCTGATGCCTGGAATATGTTTCGGAACGATTCTCCTCTTTTTGGGGGGTGACAAATCGCGGCCGTACGTTCGCCCGGTGCAGAAGTCGGGTCAGGCCCAGCCATGACGTGGTAAGCCGGACGCCGACGTACGTTATTCGTTCCGCCAACTGGCATACCACAGCCAGGGGCTCTTCAGGGAACGTTAGACCCGGCGCGTCCGGGCACGCGGTTGCCTTTGCCGAGTACTTTCCGGACCGTTCCGCCGGAACGCCGATAGGTCGTGCTGCAAAAAATCGCCTATACGCTCAATAGTGATGTCGGGCGGAGTACGCCAGGTTGTTTCGCGTGGATCGAGAGCGTAATGACCCTGACGCGGGAACACGGTGGTGACACGATCCCCCCAGATCTTCTTGACGGCATCCAGGATCCGCAGTTTGTCGTCAATCAGCACATACTGTTTCGCCGGAAACCAGCGCTCGACATCATCCAGCTCCTGCTCCTTGTGGATGTAGATCAGCACCCGGTCATCGACTTCGCGCCACAGTCCGGAACGCTCCACCTTGCGGGGCTGGAAAACCGCGTCGCCATCTGAAAGGATCACCGTGAGACCCCATTGCCGCGCGTGCCGCACCGCATCCAGCGCACCCGGGTAGAGCCGCTCGGCAAACGGATAGTCGGCCAGCCAGTTCGCGATCCGAAGCACGCGCGGGTTGTGCAGTTCCTCCACCCGGTAGCGCTCCAGCGCGCCAAGATAATCGGTATAGCCGAGCTCGTTGCGCAGCTCCTCGAACAGCTCCCAGTAGCGGTCGCGCGCGTTGACACCATAGTTCGTTGCAAGATGATTGCGCAGATCCAGTTGGATTTTGTCGTTGTCGATCAGCGTGTTGTCCACGTCGAACAGGAAGACGAGGTCCTGCGGCTTGGTCATCAGGGTGTCCCCAACTTGGCGCGCGTCTGACCCGACGGCGGCAGGTTCAGATGGTCGATGCCGGGCGTGGCGAGCAAGCTGCTCACCTTCCACACCTCATCGGTCGAGGTGAGCATCGAGACCCTGGGGATCATTGCCAAGGGCAGGCATGGCCCAACTCGCGAACTGTTGAAGCGAAAGAGCGGGCATTCGTCCGCGGCTCGGGGCAAAAGCTGCTCGGGTGGCATTGAACCGTGCCGTTCCGTAACTTGATGTGCTGCCGTAGTCGCCTGGCGCTTCGCCCTGCCCGATGTTGTGATAGCGTCGCGGCCAATCTCGGAGACGCCGTGATGCAAGATGCCCTGTCGCCCGACCTCCTCCAGAAGATGCATGCCTACTGGCGAGCCGCGAACTACCTGTCGGTCGGGCAGATCTATCTGCAGGACAATCCCCTGCTCGAGACCCCGCTCAGGCTCGAGCATATCAAACCTCGATTGCTTGGGCATTGGGGAACGACACCCGGCCTGAACTTTCTTTACGTCCATTTGAACCGTCTGATCAAAGAGAACGATCTGGACATGATTTGCGTGATCGGGCCTGGCCACGGCGGCCCGGGGCTGGTGGCGCAGACCTACCTGGAAGGGTCGTATACCGAGCGCTATCCGGCGATCGAGCGCAGCCGGTATGGACTGCAGCGGCTGTTTCGGCAGTTTTCCTGGCCGTATGGCGTGCCCAGTCACGTCGCACCCGAAACACCCGGATCCATCCATGAAGGCGGGGAACTGGGCTATTCTTTGGCCCATGCCTACGGCGCGGCGTTCGACAACCCGGACCTGATCGTCGCCTGCGTGGTCGGCGACGGCGAGGCGGAAACCGGCGCGCTGGCCGCAAGCTGGCACTCCAACAAATTCCTGAACCCTGCGCGCGATGGCGCCGTTCTTCCGATCCTGCATCTGAATGGGTTCAAGATCGCCAATCCAACGGTGCTGGCACGCATCAGCCGTCAAGAGCTGACGGACCTGCTGCACGGGTATGGCTATGACCCGCATATCGTCGAAGGCGACGATCCAATGGTCGTGCATGAATGTCTCGCCGCGACGCTCGATACGATCCTGGCGCGGATCCGCCAAATTCAAAGTGCCGCCCGGGCGGATGGTGGGACGGCAACCCCGGAACGTCCGCGCTGGCCGATGATCGTCTTCCGCACGCCCAAGGGCTGGACGGGGCCGAAGTTCGTCGACGGCAAGCCGGTCGAGGGCACCTGGCGCGCGCATCAGGTCCCGATTGTGGATTTCAAGAACCCGGAACACCTTCAGCAACTTGAAGATTGGATGAAGAGTTATCGGCCAGACGAATTGTTCGACGAACGAGGAACGTTCCGTGAGGAGCTCGCCGCGCTCGCGCCGACGGGCCATCGTCGCATGGGCAGCAATCCGCACGCCAACGGCGGCGAGCTGCTCGTTGCATTGTCGATGCCCCACTTCCAGAATTACGCGATCGACATTCCCGCCCCGGGGACCACCAGGGCCGAAGCGACGCGCAATCTCGGGATATTTCTTCGCGATGTCATGAAGCTGAATCTCGAGAAGCAGAATTTTCGTTTGTTCGGTCCGGATGAGACCGCCTCGAACCGACTGGACACGGTCTACGAAGTCTCCGGCAAGGAATGGATGGCTGCGATCGAGGAGGTCGACATCGATCTGAGCGCCAGTGGCCGAGTCATGGAGGTACTGAGCGAGCATATGTGCGAAGGTTGGCTCGAAGGATATCTGCTGACCGGGCGCCATGGGCTGTTTTCGTGTTATGAGGCCTTCATCCATATCATCGACTCGATGTTCAACCAGCACGCTAAATGGCTCAAGACCACAAGGAGCATTCCCTGGCGTAAGCCGATCGCGTCACTGAACTACCTGCTGACATCGCATGTCTGGCGGCAGGATCATAATGGTTTTTCCCATCAGGATCCTGGTTTCATCGATCATGTGGCCGCCAAAAAATCGGAGGTCGTGCGCATATACCTGCCGCCCGACGCGAACTGCCTGCTGTCCGTGGCGGATCATTGTTTACGTAGCCGGAACTATATCAATCTGATCGTCGCCGGCAAGCAGCCGGAGTGGCAGTGGCTCGACATCGACTCGGCCGTTCGCCACTGCACTGCCGGCGCGGGCATCTGGCAATGGGCCAGCAACGGCACCGATGATCCTGACGTGGTGATGGCCTGTGCCGGCGATGTGCCTACCCTTGAGACGCTGGCTGCCGTGACCCTGTTGCGCTCTTATGTCCCGGATATCCGAATTCGAGTGGTCAACGTGGTGGATTTGATGACATTGCAGCCGCAATCGGAACATCCGCATGGCCTGGAAGATCGGGATTTCGACGAACTGTTCACGACAGACAAGCCGGTGATCTTCGCATTTCATGGCTATCCGGCGATCATTCACAAGCTGACCTACCGGCGGCGCAATCACGACAATATCCACGTGCGCGGCTACAAGGAAGAGGGCACTACGACTACTCCGTTTGACATGGTGGTGCTGAACAATCTCGACCGGTACCAACTTGCGCTTGACGCCATCCGGCGCATCCCGCGCCTCAGCGGTCTCGTGGCGACCGCGACGGCGCGTTATTGGACCATCATGGAGCGGCACAAGCTTTATATCAGCGAGCACGGCCAGGACATGCCGGAGGTTCAGGATTGGCATTGGACCGCCGCGCCGTGAACATGCCGTCGCGATCCTGAACTGCGTGGCGTAGCAAGGCGTTCTGTCGCGGCTTGTTGGGCTTTGCGGACGACGAAAGCGCATGGTGACCGGAGCGGATTATGTTGGCATCGACCGCGAGCGTCAGCATCTCTGCCGCGGACAACCTAAAGGATACCATGGTGCCGGGTGAGGGATTTGAACCCCCGACCTTCGGTTTACAAAACCGCTGCACTACCACTGTGCTAACCCGGCGATATCAAGGATTTAGGCTCGTTTTAGCGAGCTCTTTGTCCCGCTTTTATCCTGCCAAAAAGAGAGAGGCGCCGCAAGGCGCCCCTTTGTAGCACCAGCGGTTCTCAATACGAATGAGTCGCATTCGTAGTTATCTCGAACGATGCCGCGTGAGGCCCCGGTGCTGGCCGGCCCACGCGCTGGACCGAGTCCAAAATGCCACATTTGGTGGATTTCTTCTCTTCGTCCCACACGATGCAGTAGTTTTCTCTTGTGCCCGGACTCGATCCTTGATTCCACGGCCGGGCGAGCCTGGTTGATGAACTGATAGCGGAACTGAAAGGGATCTGCGCCGGTCTGCCGGACAAGCGCAAGGGGCCGCGCCGTGACGACGACTACGCGATGGCGGACATCGGCGTGTCGGCATTCTCGATATTTTTCATGGGAAGCCCGTCGTTCCTGGCCCATCAGCGGGCGCTGGCCGAGGGACACGGCCAGTCAAACTGCGAAGCACTCTTCGGCATGTCCGCGATCCCCTCCGACAACTACATCCGCCTGATGCTGGACGGCGCTGCCCCAGCCGCGTTCGACGGGCTGTTCCTCAAGGCGATCGAGGCAGCCGGGCCGCTTACGCCGTTCCAATGCCTGAACGGGCGGGTGCTGATCGCGCTGGACGGGACCGAGCACTTCTGCTCGCGCAAGATCAAATGCCGGCACTGCTCGACCCGGCGTCGTTCGGACGGCGGCACGGAATACTTCCACACTTTCCTGGGAGCTACCCTGGTCGCTCCAGGTCACAAGCAGGTTTTGCCCCTGCCGCCGGACCCTCGGGTCAAGCCCAAGGGCATGGTTCATCGTGCCGCGGGACGGGGCGGAGAAGCAGGACTGTGAGCGCAACGCCGCGAAGCCCCCGCCTTCGCAGGGGCAGGCTACTGGCTGGCCCGGCACAGCGCCGCGGTCGGCCATCTTCGGCCGGTCTATCTTGGTGACGACCTGTTTGCCTGCCAGCCTATCGTTGCCGCCATCCAAGACGCCGGCGGCAACTTCATCCTCACGTGCAAGCCTGCTTCCCATCAGACCATCACCGAGTACTTGCATGGCGCCACGCTGGAGGAGCATCGCCAGACCACCTGCAAACGCGGCAAGCGCACCAGTACCGTCTACCGCTGGCTCACCGTGGTGCCGTTGCGTGCCACCGAGGACGCCATAGCGGTCAACTGGTTCTCCATCGAGATCTTCAACGACCGGGGAAAGCGGACCTACCACAACAGCTTCGTCACAGACCTCGCGGTCTCCGCGGACACCGTGGCCGAATTGGCCGCCTGTGGCCGGGCGCGCTGGAAGATCGAGAACGAGACCTTCAACGTCCT
>PLXO01000356.1 GCA_003151425.1 Acetobacteraceae bacterium | reverse complement strand
GCCGCGAGTTGCGAAAGTCGGGTTAAGGTCGGCTCCATAAGCTTCGCAAGGCAGATGGACGCGATTGACCAAGGCCGCCACCAGCCTGGCACAAACCCGAGCGTGCGGCCGGCTGCCGCCGGTCATCGCGACCGGCTGAACGCCGTCGAACTCATAGCGTCCCGGCTGAGCCCGTTCCCAGGTCAGGAATTCGCCAAGCGTCAAAGGTTCAAGGGCTGCACTCATTGTCACCGCCAGTGGTGGCGAAACACCGCCTATAGTACGGATCGCTCCTTGTCTGCCGCCCTCCGCCCGCTCCCGGCTCAGGCGCGCATGGGCTTGCCGGTTTCACGCATCAGGATCGCGGCCTGCGCGCCGGTGGCGGCGGCGTGATAGGCGACAGCCTCGGGCGAGAGGTCGGCAGCCGGGCGCGGCTCCGTCTCGAAGTGGTGGTAGCGGTCCTCGCCGCGCACCAGGGAGGCAGTGTGGTGGCCGCCCACCATTTGGCGCACATAGGTCGGAATGTAGCGGATCGCGAAGCCGATGCGCCTGTTGTCCGACGGGTTCGGGTCGGAGCCGTGGATCAGCCGCACATGGTGCAGCGACATCTCGCCGGCCCGAAGCTCCAGCGCCACCGCCTGGCGGTCATCGACCTCGACCATAATCTCCTGCCCGCGGCTCAGCAGGTTGTCGGCGGCAAAGGTGTCGTGGTGGGCGAGCTGGTCCATCATGTGCGTGCGCGGGATCACGCGCATGGCGCCGTTGGCCAGCGTGCTGTCCGACAGCGCCACCCAGGCGGTGATGATGTCGGGCGGCTCCAGCCCCCAGTAGGTGCTGTCCTGGTGCCAGGAGACGTAGCCCGGGTCGCGCGCATTCTTGGTGAAGAAGCTGGTGCCCCAGCACAGGATGTCGGGGCCGATCACGTCCTGCACCGCGTCGAGGATGCGCGGATGGCGGACCAGGTCATTCAGCCAGGTGAACAGCAGATGCGGCTTGTGGCGGAGCGGGCCCGCCAGGGCGCCGGCGTCGGCCTCGTAGGCCTCCAGCCTGGCACGGATCGCGGCGGCTTCAGCCGTGGTCAGCGCCGGCACCGGCGCGATGTAGCCCTGCTCCCGATACTGGCGGATCGCCGCCTCGCTGAGTGTCTGCATGGTTCCCTCCTTGCACCGCCGCGCCCAGCGCCGTGTCGGCGGCGTCCATAAACTGCCCGGATGGCGGCTGCCCGGGTGGTGCCGCGGCCTTCAGGTAGTTGTCCAGCACGATTTCGGCGGGACCATCCTCGCGCACGCGGCCCTGATCGAGCCAGATCACCCGCGAGCACCAAGTCTGCACGACCGAGGTGACGTGGGTGGACAATATGAGGATCTCGGCGCCGCGCACCATGTCCTCGAGCCGGACCCGGGCACGCTCGAGGAAGGCGGCGTCGCCGGCCAGGATCCACTCATCCATCAGCAGGATCTGCGGGCGAATGGCGGTGGCGAGCGCGAAGGCGAGGCGGACCATCATGCCCGCGGAGTAGATGCGCACGGGAAGGTCAAGGAAGTCGCCAAGGTCGGCGAAGCTGCCAACGTCGTCGGCCAAACGAGCGAGCGCGGGGCGCGCCAGCCCGTCGTAGAGGCCGCGCAGCATGATGTTCTCCCGCCCGGTCAGGTCGGGGTTCATGCCGAGCTGCACGTTGAGCAGCGCGTTCATGCTGCCCTGGACGCGGATGCGGCCGACCACCGGCTCATAGATGCCGGCGAGTGTGCGCAGCAGCGTCGTCTTGCCGGCGCCGTTGGAGCCGATCAGGCCCAGGCGGTCACCGCTGCCCAGGCTGAACGAGATGTCGCGCAACGCCTGCACGCCGGGACGTTGCTGGGCGTCGCGGCCGAGGCGGCCAGTGGCGGCGGCGAACACCGTCTTCTTCAGACTGCGGCTGTTGCCATGGTACAGCGGGAAGAAGAGCGTCAGGTTCTCGACCTCGATGCGCGCCCCGCTTGGCCCCGCCTCGCTCGCCCCCGCCTTGCCCGCCTTCACTTTGCCAGCCCGCACTTTGCCCGCTCGCACTTTGCCGGCCCGCACTTTGTCCGCGGCGGTCACAGCCAGAACGGCACGCGGCCGCGGGCGCGGACCATCAGCGACCAGGTGACCGCGAGCAGCAGCAGGCTGTAGACCACGGCCATCAGCCAGGTCATCCCCGAGGGCAGGTAACCGAGCATCGGCGCGCGCACCACCTCGATCAGCGCGAAGAACGGATTATAGGGCAGCACCCAGGCGCGCGCGCCGAGCTGCTCCGGCTTCCAGATGATCGGGGTCACGAAGAAGGCGATCTGCACGATGCTGGCGACGATCGGCGGGATGTCGCGGAAGCGCGCGCCGATCGCGCCCAGCAGCAGCGAGAGGGCGAAGGCGTCGAGCATCCACAGGAACAGCCCGGGGATCGCCAGCGGCAGGACGGCACCGGGCCAGATCGAGAACCACAGGTCGACGCCAACGATGACGACCACGTTGTGCGCCAGGATCAACAGGCCGCGCACCAGCACGCGCAGCGCGTGCACCGAGAGCGGCATGCGGATCGACAGGATCAGCGCCTCGGAACTGGTGAAACAGGTGCAGCCGTCGGCGACCAGCGTGGCCAGAAAAGTCCACAACACCTGCGACAGCGCCAGGAATGGCAGGTAGTCGTGCACGTCCATGTGGAACAGCGCCGCATACAGCACGCCGAGCGCGCCAATCATCACCGCCGTGGACAGGGTCAGCCAGAACGGACCCAGCATCGAGCCGCGATAGCGCAGCTTGATGTCGAGCCAGCCAAGCCTGACCGCCAGCCGCCACAAGCGCAGCCCATCCGCCACGTCGCGCAGCGCAAGGTCGCGCAAGGCAGCCTGCGAACGATCGCCCTCCAGCTCGAGAACAACCTCCCGAGCAGCGACCTGACCAAATTCCTGTGCGGCGGCGCTCATGCGAGCCGCGCCGATAGCCGATCCGGAGCGGCAGGGCAATCGCATGGGCGTAGCAAGGCCAGGGGCTCCGCCCC
>PLXO01000282.1 GCA_003151425.1 Acetobacteraceae bacterium | reverse complement strand
TGGGCGTCCCTACCGCGATCTGCAGGTTAGCGGCATCGCGTGACGCGGCGCACGACCGATGCTGTCCACGACTGGCGTTCGCCTCGATTTTCCCAGATACTCGGGGCGTCAGGCGCCAACCGGCCGGGTCCGCGACGAACGTCCCAGCCTCAGGCCGAAGGCACACCGACAGCGGGTCACCGCGCACTGGGATGAAAACACAACAACGGCCGGTCCGTAGGGCGGCCGCAGGGAGCGTTCGTCAATGACCACCAAACGTCCGATCTCGCGTCGCAAAGCCCTCCGGCTCGGCGCTGCCGCCACCGCCTTGCCGCTGGTGCATATTCGCACTGCCGGCGCCGCCGGTAGACTGAGCCTGGCGCTGTGGGACCATTGGGTCCCGACCGGTGACGCCGCGATGAAGCAGCTGGTCGACGCCTGGGCCGAGAAGAACAAGGTCGAGGTAGAGCTCGATTTCCTCACCTCGATCGGCAGCAAGATCAACATCACCATGGCCGCCGAGGCGCAGGCGAAGACCGGGCACGACGTCTTCGCGTTCGACTCATGGACTGTGCAGCAATTCGGCGACAGCCTGACCCCGATGGACGACGTGATGCAGCGTCTCATTGCCAAATACGGCAAGCTCGGCCACGCCTATGAGTATCTCGGCGTCTCCCAGGGCCACTGGCTGGCGGTGCCGGTCGGCTGGGGGTCGGCGCCGCTGACGCCCTGCGCGCGCATCGCCCTGCTGAAGAAGTTTGCCAATGTCGACGTGCAGGCCTGGTTTCCCGCGCATCCCTCGACGCCGGAGGCCTCCAAGGACTGGACCTACGACACGCAGATGAAGGTCGCCGAGGCGTCGTTCAAGAACGGCTATCCGATGGGCTTCGGCTGCGGGCAGAACAGCACCGACGCTAACCAGACCTGGGGCGCCACGTTCGGTGCGTTCGGTGCCGACCTGGTCGACGCCAAGGGCAACATCGTCATCGAGTCGGACAACGTAAGGATGGCGATGGAATACGCCCAGCGCATGGTGAAGTACATGCCGCCGGACGCGGTGAGCTGGGATGATGCGTCGAACAACCGCGCGCTGATCTCCGGCAAGGCGACGTTGATCTGGAACCCGCCCTCGGCCTGGGCGGTGGCCAAGCGCGACGCGCCGCAGGTCGCGGAAGATTGCTGGACGTTCCCCAATCCGACGGGGCCGAAGGGAAGGCTGGTGCCGCATCGGCCGTATTTCTGGGGCGTCTGGAAGTTCGCGCAAAACCAGAGCGCGGCCAAGGACATCATCGAGTACCTGTCGCAGCGCGAGCAGGTGGAGTCGCTGGCGGCCGCGGTGTCGGGCTATGACATTCCGCCGTTCCAATCGATGACCGACCTGAAGATCTGGAGCGATGTCGAACCGCCGAAGGGCACCATCTACAACTACCCGGTACGGCCATGGCACAACGCGGACTACTACGTGCCCGGCTCGTCGGCGCCGCCGGAAATCGCGACGCAGATCTGGAGTCGTTACATCTTCCCCGGCATGGTGGCGCGGCTCATGTCCGGCCAGACGATCAAGCAGTCGATCGACTGGGCGAAGGAGGAGCTGGAAGGGTTCACCCGCTAGTACCAGCCTCCGAAAAGAGTGATGTATTCCGCCGTCTAACGCACTGGGGCGTCTGACGCCCTGGGTCCCCAGTGCGGACGCGGCGGAGTCCGCGCCGGCGCCCCACCCCGCCGCAGTCAATGCAGCTTGGGTGCCTTCAGGAATTTGGTCCGGTCGCCGGAGCGCACCGTCAGGCTCATTGTCGTGGCGTCGCGCTGCAGGCGCAGCCGCACGTCGGCCCCGGCACTGCCGGACGCCCAGACCCGGCGCCACAGCGAGGCCAGGTCGGCGATATCCTCCTGGTTCACCGACAGGATGCGGTCGCCAGCGCGCAGACCCGCCTGCTCGGCCGGGCCGTTGTCGGCCAAGCCACCCACCACGATCGTGTCGTCCGATTCGGTGGCATACATGCCTAGCCAGGGTCGCGCCGGGCGGTTCACCCTGCCGTAGCTCAGCAGGTCACTCATAATCGGGCCGAGCAGGCTGATCGGCACCACCATGTTCATGTCCAGCCGTCGGCCGCCGCGATCGCCCTGCTGCAGGATCAGCGAGCCGATCCCCATCAGCTTGCCGTCCGCGCCGATCAGGCCGCCGCCGCCCCAGAACGGATGCGCCGGCGCGGTGAACAGCGCGTCGTCCAGCACGTATTCCCAGTAGCCAGCGAACTCCTGCCGGCCGACCAGGCGTGTCTCCACCGAGTGGTGCTTGCCGCCGCCCGCCGCGAACACCACCTGGTCGCCCACCTTCACCCGGTCCGAATCGCCAAGTTCCAGCGACGGGGTCTCCAGCCGCCCAAGCGCCTGCACCAGGCCGAAGCCGGTCTCCTGGTCGTAGGCCAGTGCGTGACCGGGCACCGCGCGGCCCGCGGCGGAGGTGATCCAGATCGTCTCCGCCTCGGTGATCAGATAGCCGATGGTGGCGACCAGCCCCTTGTCGTTGATCACCACACCGCTGCCGGCCCGCTCCGTCCCCAGCGTACCGGCGGTGAACGCGTCGATCGGAATGAAGGTCTTGAGATTGACGACGGCGCTGAGCGCGCGATGCAGGTCGAACGCGTAGTCGTCCGGATCGGGTTGCAGGTTCGGCGGGATCTCCCAGTCTTCGTTTTTCATGCCGTTGCGTCTTCCGTGGCTGCGGCGGTGGAGGTGGCGGCGGGACGCGACCCTCGCACGGGTATATTAGGCGCTTTCCGTCCCAGTGCCAGCATCACGAGCAGCGCTGGGCGAAGGACGGCGGGGAAGGTTGGGGGCCGAGGCGCCTCACGCCTCCGGCTGCACCGCGACGGCGAGGCGGACGGTCTCCAGCACCCCCTCGCGCAGCAGCTTGACCTCGATGTAGCGGCCGATGCGATCGGAGCTGAGGAACGTGCGCAGCGTGCGCGGCGCGTTGATGCTCTGGCCGTCGAGCGACAGCAGGATGTCGCCCGAGCGGATGCCGGCCTGCTGGGCGATCGGACGCATCGACTCCGGCACCGCGATCGGCTGCAGCGACAGGCCGAGCCAGCCGCGCCGGCCGCGCGCGATGGCGATTGCCGGGGGCAGCACCGCCGCGATGGCGGTGTGCGACACGACCAGAGCCTGGGCCGGTCGCACTGGAGGCGCACATGCCCAGCAGCGCACCGCTGGCGTCCAGCACCGGCCCGCCGTCATCCGTGGTGTTCGGCGGCAGGTCCAATGCCAGCATATCCATCGTGGCGCTGTTCAGCACGCCGAGCCGCGCGCTGTCGACCCGATGGATGATGGTCAGCCGGGCAACCGGATTGGCTTCCGCGGTGGCGCCGAGCGCCAGGGCCAACCCGCCGACCCGGGCCGGTCCCGCGGTACGGATCACCACCGCGCCGGCCCTGGTTTCCAGCCGCAGCGCTGCGAGGTTGTTGGCGGTGTCCCGCCCGGCGGGGCGTGCGGCGACCAGGATCCCGCCGGCCAGCACCACGGTGTAGCTGTCGCGCGCCGGCAGAAGCTGATCGGCGGTGATCAAGAGGTCGGGCTGCCAGATGATGCCGCTGATATGCCGGCCCGGCGTGGTGCGGATCGCCGCCAGCAGCGGCGCCGCCTGATCCACCAGCCCAGCCACGGCGTCGGACAGCCCCGTGAGTAAGTGCGTCAGACTGATCGACATCCCGGGCGTTTCAACTCTCTAAGCGAATGTGTTCTTGCTGCCAGGACGCGTCGAGGCAGGTCGCCGAATCAATCGACGATACTCCAATCATGAATCGCACGCAGCATGGCCAACTCGCCGTGATGCGGCAAGCGCTGGGCGGCAGTGTTTCCCTCTCGTCATGGCCGTCCCCGTGCGCTTGACCCGAGGATCACCCGACCATCCGTCGCGGCACCATGCCGGAGGGGATGGATGGGAAATCAAGCGCGGCCATAACGGGGGAAGCGCGGTGCCAACCAACTGACGCGCCACCGCGGCCAGTGTCGGGGCGGCAAGTGCTGGATGCGGGGCATCAGCCGCCTGCCCCGAGGTGGTCTCGGTAGCGGGCGCGCAGCGCGGTTTTCTGCAGCTTTCCGGTGGCGGTGTGCGGCAGCTCCGGCACCACCACGACGGCATCCGGCAGCCACCACTTCGCCACCTTGCCGGCGTAGACGCGCAACAAATCTTCGGGATCGATCGTGCGGCCCTCGCGCGCGACGACGATCAGCACCGGGCGCTCGTCCCATTTCGGGTGGTGCGCGGCGATCACCGCTGCCTCCGCCACGTCGGGGTGGGACAGCGCGATGTTTTCCAGCGTGATCGAGCTGATCCATTCGCCGCCGGACTTGATCACGTCCTTGGACCGGTCGGTGATCTCCATCAGCCCGTCCGGGTCGATGGTGGCGACGTCGCCGGTGGCGAACCAGCCGTCGGTGTCGAGCGCGCTGCCCGGTGCGTCGCCGTAATAGGCGCTGCACACCCAGGGGCCGCACACCTTCAGGTCGCCGAACGCGGCGCCGTCCCAGGGCAGTTCGCGGCCGTCGCCGTCGACGATCTTCATGTCGATGCCGGCCAGCACGCGGCCCTGCTTCAGCATCAGGTGGTCGCGCTCCGCCGTGCCCAGGTCGGCATGCACCGGCTTCGGTGTGTTGTAGGTGCCGACGGGGCTGAGCTCGGTCATGCCCCAGCCGTGCTCCACGGCGACGCCGTGCTCCGCGCCGAACGCCTCGATCAGCAGCGGCGGGCATGCGGAGCCGCCGGTCATGATCCGCCGCAACGTGTCGAGCCGGCCGCCGGTCGCGCGCAGATGCGCCAGCAGCACCATCCAGACGGTGGGCACGCCACAGGTGAAATTGACCCGCTCGGCGTTCAGCAGCGCGTGCAGGCTGGCGCCGTCGAGGTGCCGGCCGGGCAGCACCAGCGACGTGCCGGCCAGCGCCGCGCCATAGGGAATGCCCCAGGCATTGACGTGGAACATCGGCACGACAGGCAGGATGCGGTCGGTGGCGCGCAGGCACAGCACGTCCGGCATGCTGATCGCATAAGCGTGCAGCACGGTGGAGCGGTGCGAATACAGCACGCCCTTCGGCCGCCCGGTGGTGCCCGAGGTGTAGCACAGCGCGCTGGCCGTGGTTTCCTCGAAGCTGGGCCAGGTGAAGTCGTCGTCGGCCGCGTCCATCAGGTCGTCGTAGCAATGCAGCGCCATGCCGGAGGGCAGCGCGAGGGCGGGCATGTTGGCGCTCTCAGTCATCAGCACGATGGCGCGGACGCAGTCCTTGAGGCGCGGCGCGATGGTTTCCAGCAAGGCGGTGAAGCTGGTGTCGGCGAACAGCACGGCATCACCAGCGTGGGTGATGATGAAGGCGATGTCGTCTGGGTGCAGCCGCGGGTTGATGGTGTGGCAGATCGCACCCATGCCCGGGGCGGCGTAGTAGACCTCCAGGTGTCGGTAGCCGTTCCAGGCCAGGGTCCCCACGCGATCCTGCTCCCCGATCCCGAGCCGGGCGAGAACGCGGGTGAGACGGCGGGCGCGGGATTCCAACGCGGCGTAGGTGGTGCGGTGGATCGCGCCCTCGGTGGTCTTCGAGACGATCTCGCCCGCCGCGTGATGCCGCGCGGCATGGCGCAGGATCGTCGAGATCAACAGCGGAGGCTGCTGCATCAGGCCTTGCATCGCGTGGTGTCCTCCCGGTGGGCGGGTTATCGGCCTCTAGCATAGCGAGATGAAGTCTAGAGAGCCGGAGAGGTGAACGCCATCGCCGGGATGAGGCAGGAGGCTCGCATTTGGAACACGATTGGCGCGTCGCTCCACGCCACAATTTTCACCTTTCCCGCACCGCGGGCTTGGGCCGCGAAGTGGACCAAGGCTGGTCGCACAGCGATCCGGGTGAGGGTGTGCCGCTCGCACCGCCCGATCTGGCCCCCCGTTGCACGCGGTTTTGGCGCGCTCCGCAAGACAGCAAGATCCACCGCGGAGCACGTAGAACGCACCGAGTTGGCCCATCAACCGTCGTCTGCCAAACCATCCCACCGGACGACGTCCGCGACGGACCCCACCCGAAGAATGTAACGGGCGCGCAGCCGGTTGGCGTCGTCTGCGATGCGCCACCGGGCTTCCGCCACCCCGGGACGCCAGTCCTGCCCTGCCTGCTGCGCTGCGTGGATCGCCACCCGAACCGTCCAGTGACCGCGGGTCCGCAAGAACTTCACCACCCCGAACTAAACACTTACCCTGAGCTTTTCGTTTAGCTCGGCGATGTGATCGTCAAGCGCGCGAATGCTTTTCATGAAATGCTCGCGCTCTTCCGCGATCACTTTCGCGACCACAGTGCCGTAGTGCCAATGATCGGGGATGTTTTCGTCCGGGCTCCGCTGCAGACTCTCAGCCCGAGGACTGTCCGCTATGAAAACGGCAGTCATATTGTGGGGTTGGCTGTTTAGGTCATCCACCGTCGTCTCGGGAAAAATGAAGTCGTGCTCCCGAATGAGAATCTCACCTGCCGGTTTAGCTATCTCCGGCCCAAATGCTTCGCTGGATTCAAACCTGCGCTCGCGCGCTCGCCCTGGTTGGTAGCGAATTTTGTCATGTCGTGCCGCTCTTGTGTGTGATGGCAAGTTGGTTTCGACGATAGGCGATCAGAGTCTTTCCCGACCAATGAAAGCACGATCGAAAGGAGATCGCAATGACTAGCAACGCGGCATCGTGGTGGGCCAGCAGCCCATTCGGGATGACGTTTAGCAGCTCAGGCTCTTCCATAAAGCGGCCTTATGCCGACGGGGCGTGTAGGCGCCAAATTAGAGCAGGCGCCGTATAGAGATGACACCCCTCTGAAAGATAGCGGTGACATTCGCCCGGACTCTACGGTCCCGGGCGTTGACCGGCCCGCCTGCGCCAGCCTCTCGCTGGCCGCTCCGGCAGGCCGATCAACGCCCGGTACCATGTTGGCGGGGCACGCCCGCCGCCCCGACCTCCGAACAGCCAACCAAGCCGCTCCGACGTCACAAACCCTCAATGCAACCACCCTGGCCCGAGGCCGATTTGACACCCACGCCCACCTCCCGCATCCTCAATCACCAACCGAGGGGAGCCCCGCCACAGGGGGCTGAGAGACCGTCAGGACCGCGCAACGCGGCGGCGCGGTGACCCTTGAACCTGAACCGGGTCATGCCGGCGGAGGGACGGGGGTCGAACCACCACCCGCATCCCGCCATCGGCATCCCCGTGCCCGAGGAGACGTCCATGACGGTCCAGTCGAAAACCGCCGCCCGCCCATCCAGCGTGACCACCGGCCCGATTATCGGCTCGCGCAAGATCTACACCTCGCCGGAAGGCCGCCCGGATATCCACGTGCCGTTCCGCGAAATCGCGCTGGACCCGTCGGCGCGAGAAGAACCGTATCGCGCCTATGACTGCTCCGGCGTCTACACCGACCCGGCGGTCACCATCGACCTGGAAGCCGGCCTGCCGCCGGTGCGCGCCCAATGGCTGGCGAAGCGCGGCTTCGCTCGCATCGCCGCCCGCACGGTGAAGCCGGAGGACAATGGCGGCGCCAGCGGCGACAAGCTGGTGCCCGCGTGCCCGGCCGAGCTTCCGGTCTACGGCGGCAAGCCGGGTCAGCTTGTTACGCAATACGAATTCGCCCGTGCCGGCATCATCACCGAAGAAATGATCTACGTCGCGCACCGCGAGAACATGGGCCGCCAGACGATGCTGGACGGTGCCGCCGAGCGCGTCGCCGATGGCGAAAGTTTCGGCGCCGAGATCCCGCCCTTCATCACGCCCGAGTTCGTCCGCAGCGAGATCGCCCGCGGCCGCGCCATCATCCCCGCCAACATCAACCACCCGGAGCTGGAGCCGGTCATCATCGGCCGCAACTTCCTGGTGAAGATCAACGCCAATATCGGTAACTCCGCGGTCACCTCGGGCGTTGCCGAAGAAGTGGAAAAGCTGGTCTGGGCGATCCGCTGGGGCGGCGACACGGTGATGGACCTGTCCACCGGCCGCAACATCCACAACATCCGCGGCTGGATCATGCGCAACGCGCCGGTCCCGATCGGCACCGTGCCGATCTNNATCTACCAGGCGCTGGAAAAGGTCGACGGCGATCCCGACAAGCTGGATTGGGCGGTGTTCAAGGACACGCTGATCGAGCAGGCCGAGCAGGGCGTCGACTACTTCACCATCCACGCCGGGGTGCGGCTGAAATACGTTCCGCTGACGGCAAAGCGCGTCACCGGGATCGTCTCGCGCGGCGGCTCGATCATGGCGCGCTGGTGCCTGGCGCACCACAAGGAAAGCTTCCTGTATGAGCGATTCGACGAGATCTGCGACATCATGCGCAAGTACGATGTGTCGTTCTCGTTGGGCGACGGGCTGCGCCCGGGGTCGAATGCCGACGCCAACGACGCGGCGCAGTTCGGCGAGCTGGAAACGCTGGGCGAGCTGACCAAGATCGCCTGGGACAAGGGCTGCCAGGTGATGATCGAGGGCCCCGGCCACGTGCCGATGCACAAAATCAAGGTCAACATGGACAAGCAGCTTGCTGAATGCGGCGAGGCGCCGTTCTACACCCTCGGCCCGCTGACCACCGACATCGCGCCCGGCTACGACCACATTACCAGTGCGATCGGTGCTGCAATGATCGGTTGGTTCGGTACCGCAATGCTGTGCTACGTAACGCCAAAAGAACATCTCGGCCTGCCCGACCGCGACGACGTGAAGACCGGCGTGATCACCTACCGGATCGCCGCGCACGCCGCCGACCTGGCGAAAGGCCATCCAGCGGCCAAGCTGCGTGACGACGCGGTCAGCCGTGCCCGCTTCGAGTTCCGCTGGGAGGATCAGTTCAACCTCTCGCTCGATCCCGACACGGCGCGGAAATTCCACGACCAGACATTGCCCAAGGACGCGCACAAGGTCGCGCATTTCTGTTCCATGTGCGGGCCAAAATTCTGCTCGATGCAGATCACCCAGGACCTGCGCAAGGAGGCGGAGCGGATGTCCGGGATGGCGGCGAAGAGCGAGGAGTTCCGCGCCAGTGGCCAGGAGATCTACCAGCCTGCGGCGGCAGCGGAGTAGCGCCCGGCGTCGCGCTTGGCCTGGTGGCTCTGGGCGACCATGTCCGACCCGCAAAGCGCTCTCGATGCGGTTGGCCAGATCCCTGATGTCGAGATCGACATCGCGGATGCGGCGCTGCAGTTCGCGCGGATCGACGAGCCGGACGCGAACTGGACGGCGGCGCGCGCGCATCTGTCCGAACTGGCGCGCGACATGGCCGGGACGGGGCGCGGCATCACCGACCTGGAGGCGCGCGCGAGCGTGCTCACCCGGCTGCTCGCCGGGCGGCACGGCTATCATGGCGACGAGCTGACCTACGACGACCTTGCCAACGCCAACCTGATCCGGGTGATCGAGCGGCGCCAGGGCATGCCGGTCGCTCTGGGTGTGATCTGGCTGCACGCCTGCCGCGCCGTCGGCTGGCCCGCGCATGGCGTCGATTTCCCGGGGCATTTCCTGATTGCACTGGCCGGCAAGGGCAGCCAGGTCGTCCTCGACGTGTTCAACGGCGGGGTCGAGATGCAGGCACGTGACCTGCGCGCGCTGATGAAACGGGTGGAGGGCGAGAAGGCCGAGCTCCGCCCGGGCGTGCTACAGCCGATGAGCGCGCGCGGCGTGCTGCTGCGGCTGCAGAATAACATCAAGAGCCGCCGGCTGCAGGACGGGAATGTCTCGGCCGGGCTCGCCTGCGTGCTGGACATGCTGCGCATCGCACCGGATCACGCGACGTTGTGGCGAGAGGCGGCACTGTTGCACCAGCGAATGGACCAGGTTGCCGCCGCGCTGCGCTGTTATGAGCGCTTCCTGATTCTGGTGCCGGAGGGCGACGCGGCCGCGCGCGTGCGGACCAGCATTGCGGCGCTGCGCGGCCGGCTGAACTGACTCTGCGCAGCGCCTGTCGGCTGTCGCCGGTCGCTTCGGGTCCGTTCCGTCATGCCCGCCACTTTCGTCATGGCGGGGCTTGACCCGGCCATCCCTCTCAACACGGTGCCGCGACGGATGTCCGGGTCAAGCCCGGGCATGACGCTGGGAGGCGGGCGGGTTTGACCGGGGCATGACGAAAGCGGCGGCCGGGACAAGGCGATCGCACCCACCTCACCCCATCCGCTCGGCGATATCCCCCAGTACCTTGTGCGCGGAACGCACGGCGCCTTCCTGCCAGCCGGTAATGAACGACATGTGCTCGCCGGCGAACAGGTATGGCCCATCACCCTTCAGCAACAATGGGAACTGCGTCGCGCGCGCCTCGCTCCTCCACTCCGCCCAGCCGCTGCGCGTGTAGGGGATGTTCTTCCACGCCACCGACACGCCCTGCCCCAGCCAGCGCGGCGCCTCGGGGTGCAGGTGCGCGACGTCGCCCAGCGAGTCGCCAAGTCGTTGCGAAAGCGGCTTAGCCGCGAATGCGTTGCCTAAATCATCCGACCAGATATAGGCGCCGACCAGAATGCCTTTGGCCCGCTGCAGCCCGCCCGACGGATACCAGATCTGGGTCGCGTCGCGGCTGGTCCAGGAAATGCCGCCGTAGATCTGCTGATCCAGCTCCCAGAAGCGGCGCGACGTCTGGAATGCGACCTTGCCCGCGGGGACATAGTCGACGGACGCCATCGCGGCGCGCGTCGCCGGCGCGAAGTCCGTATCGACGTCGCGCAGGGCCGGGAACGGAATGGTAACGACGACGAACGGCGCATCGATACGGTGCTCGGCGCCGGTCCCGGCATGCTTCCACGCGATGCGCGTGCCGGCCTCGGTGCGGCGAAGCTGCGTCACCACCGCCTCATACGTGACGACGCCGCGCAGCGCGCGTCCGAACGCGTGGCCGATGCGGCCCATGCCGCCCACCGGTTGCAGCATGGTTGCCGCCATGGTGGAGAACTCGCCGAACTGCATCGGCCCGCGCCAGAAATCCGACGCCAGAATCTGTCGCAGGTCCAATGGTTGATACGGCCCGCCGGCGTGCGCGGCGTCCGGCGGCTCGGCCCAGCCGGCCCGTGACGAGCCGTGATACGCAAGGTCCTTGTCCAGGGCACCGAACTCGCGCAGGAACGCGCGTAACCGTTCCTTGTCGTCCGCGCTGACCGGCTGCGCCAGCAGGTCCTTGTTCACCGCCTTCGCCGCCAGTTCCGCGACGTAACCGCGCGCGTCGTTCACCACCCGCCGATTGAGCTGGGCCGCGCCGTCGAAGGCGTGGTCGTCCTGCATCAGGGCGCCGCGGTTGTCGTTGCACAATACTTCGAGCGGCACGCCCAGCGTGCGGCAGTACGCCAGGATGCCCTCGTGGTGGTAGGGCAGTCGCGCCGGTCCCGGATTGAAATACAGGTGCTCGTCCTGGTCCCACACGACGCGCTGGGTGCTGCCGGTTTCGATCACCGTGTCGCCGCCGCGCAGCGACCAGTTGCGACCGCCGGGACGCGTCCGCGCCTCCAGCACCAGCGGCGCGTAACCGAACTTGCGCAGCTCATAGGCCAGCACCATGCCGGCGATGCCGGCACCGATGATGACC
The DNA here is from genome assembly GCA_003151425.1 of Acetobacteraceae bacterium. Lineage (GTDB taxonomy): Bacteria > Pseudomonadota > Alphaproteobacteria > Acetobacterales > Acetobacteraceae > Palsa-883. Next base: position 7,127 of record PLXO01000282.1, on the reverse strand, counting down.
AGGCGCCGTCCGCGTCCCGGCGGCAGCGCGGGCGGACCGGCATAGGCCGAGGGCACCGCCAGCAGGCCCATCGCCGCCATGGTGTGATAGGCGGCTGCCACGCCGCCGGCCTTGCCGACCAGGTGGATCAGGTTGCGGCGCGACAGTGCCGGTTGTGCCATGTCCTTCAGTCGTCCCACGCCATGGCAAATGCCGGATAGACGGACAGCTTCTGCACGTCCGGCCAACGTTTCCCGAGGTCGGTCAGCCACGCCTGCGCGACGCGGCGCAACCCTGGCAGCGCATCAGCCCGCTCCATCGCTTCGATCGCGGCCTGAAGATGCCACAGGATGCGGTTGCGTTGGGTCGCGCGCCCCCAGGTGCTGTCTCCCTTCAGGGCCGTGTCCAGGTGCCATTCGAGGCTGCCGAACAGGCGGACGACCACGGCGACGACGTATTCCCGGCGGAATGCGGCGGCGTCGCGTGCGTCCGGAATGGCGCCCGCCACCGCGTCGCGATACGCCCGCTCGACCAGTTCCGCCACGGTGTCCGGGACGCGGCCGGCGCACCAGCAGGTGGGAAAACCCATGCGCCAATAGGCCGCGTCGATCAGGACGTGGCCCGGCGCCGCGAACTCGAAGTCCAGCAAGGCGGCGCCCTGTGCGGTCAGCAGCACATTGTCGGGACACGGGTCGCCGTGCACCAGCGCAAGCCACGGGCCTGGATCACGCAGGCGCTGAAACAGCACCGCGAGCTCGGCGTCGGGCAGCGCTCCGCCGAGTAGGGATGGGCCGATGGCGGCAGCGCCCGCGAGCCAGGCTTCGCCGACCGATCGTGGTGCACGGGCGGCCGGATAGGCCTCGCGCACGCACGCCGCATAGGCCTCGTGGCAGCCAACGGTTGCCGCATGCAGCCGGCCGAGGCTGACGGCGTAGGCCAGCAGGGCCGCTTCCGCCTCGGACGCTGAACCGTGCAGCAGCGGAGCGGCCAGCCATGGCACATCGGCGCCGAAATCCGCGAACACCATGACACCGGCCGCCACGTCGCCTGCCAGGAAGCGGGCGGTGCATGTGCCTCGTTGGTCGAGCACTGACGCCGCTGCCCACTCTCGGCCGATCCCACCTTTGGCGACGGCATCCTCGGACGCCGCGTCGTAATCGGCCGCGCGTGTCGCCTTGATCACGACGCCCTGGCGATCGCCCGAACTGCCCCGCGTGACGGCGCGGATGACATGGTTGCGGCGCTGCTCGTCGCCGAGGACGCTGATGCCCTCGATGGCGATCGGTTCGCCGGCGGCAAGTGAGAGGGAAGCTGCCGCGCACGAGACGGCATCATCCGTCGTGAAATCGCGGAAGCTCGCGTTCACGACGGCCGCCTGGCGCGCAACGCCGCCGCCAGGGTGCCGTCGTCCAGCACATCCAGCGCGCCGCCGATCGGCACTCCCTGCGCGAGCCGCGTCACGGTCACGCCGAGCGGCTTCAGCCGGTCGGTCAGCCAGTGCGCCGTGGTGGCACCATCGACCGTTGCCGGCAGCGCCAGGATCACTTCGCTCACGCCAGCTCCATCGATACGGCGAAGTAACGGCGTAACATTCAGATCCTCGGGCCCTACCCCAGCGAGCGCCGACAGCGTGCCGCCCAGCACATGGTACAGGCCCTGATGCACGTGCGCGCGCTCCAGCGCCCACAGATCGGCCACACCCTCCACCACGCAGATGATCGCGCGATCGCGTTGCGGGTCGGTGCAGATGGCGCAGGGATCATGGCTGTCGAGGTTGCCGCACAGGCTGCATGGCTTCACCGCGCGCGCCGCCTCGGCCAAGGCGGTCGCCAACGGCAGCATGCGGGCCTCCGGCTGCTGCAGCATCTTCAGCGCGGCCCGGCGCGCGCTGCGCGGTCCCAGGCCCGGCAGCTTGGCCAGCAGTGAGATGAGGCGCTCGACCTCGGGGCCACCCATCGGTCAGATGCCGGCTGCTGGCGCGAGGGCCCAGAGCGGCTCTCCATGATCGCGGATCGGCGCCATCATCATTTCAAGCCGCTGCAATCATGCCGCCCAAGGTATCGAACAACCGCTCGCAGCTCGGGCAGCGCTGCCGCACTTTCTGTCGGTCGATTCGCTGTAACAGGTCGCTCGCATGGCGGATCTTATGGTACGCGCCCTTTTGTGTGGCTCGCGTCGCCTGTTCAAGCGCGGACGCCACCTCCGTCTTTGCCACGGTTTCCAGATTTAGTGCTTTCGGCAACGAATTGCCGTTGAACCGCTGGCCGTAATAGGCGGCAAGCGCCACGGCATCGGCCACGATCCAAGCTTCCATGGTCTGAATCATCAGGTGCACCACGTCATTCGGTCACACCGCTGAGGTCCCACCCGTCCCGCGCCTGCAAGTGCGCGCGCGGCGATGCGGCAACCGGACCTTCCGCATCGACCAGCAGCGCGACCACGGTGCTCTCGCTGGAACGCAGAGCATGAACGAAGGCGCCGAACGCTTCCTGCCGACCGCCGCAGCACACCAGTTTCCACCGCCATGACCTGGCGCGCGCGACCGCCTTCAGGGGGTCGAGGAAGACGCCCATCCCTTGGCGAAGGGCGGCCTTGGAATCACGGCTGTCACCGCCGCCCTCCATGTATATCGCCACACCGCTCATGGATTGGCGCCGAGTTCGCCCATGCGCCAAAGATCGCCCAGCCGGTACTTATCCAGCCAAACAGCCAACTGCTCGGGATCCAGCCGCCGCAGCACTGTTCCGGCGCCCGGCCGCTCGCACGCAACGACCGTATCGGGCTGACCGCTAAGCGCAGAAACCAAGGCTTCAGAGTGAGTCGTGACGATGAGCTGCGTGCGGGTCGCCGCCTCGAGCAGCAGATCGCCGATCAACGCCAATGCGTCCGGATGCAGCCCTAACTCCGGCTCCTCGATGCACAACAGCGGCGGCGGCGAGGGTGCGAGAAGGCTGGCAAGCAGGGCGATGAAGCGGATCGTGCCGTCGGACAGCCGGGTCGGCGGGATCGGCGTGGAGAACCCCGGCTCGTGCAGATAGAACTCGACGTTGCCTCCAGAGACGCGCGTTGACAGGCGTTCAAACCGCGGGAAGAAGCGCTTCAGCAACCCGTTGATCCGTTGCGGATCCTTGTGCTCGATTTGGTTCAGCACAAGGGCGAGATTGCGCGCGTCGGGTTCAAGAGGGCCGTCGGGGAGGGTCGCGCGCTGAGGCTGCCGCAATACGGCATAGCGACCAAACGTCCATTCGCGGAAGGTCTGGATGGCACCGAACTGCTGCCCCAGCCACGTCATTTCCGGATAGAGATCCGGATCCTTGCGTTGGGCGAGCACTGACTGGTCCGGCACGAGCGTGTCGCGCTGCAGCTTCCGCGGACCCGCACCGCGGACGTTGATCATCGGGCGGCCGCGTTGGAAGCGGTAGTAGAACAGCACATCCGATTTACCTGGTATCGGCACGGCCTCTTCAATTGCTTCATCCAGAATCTCGACCCGGTTCTGCACCGCTTCGAATTCCAGTCGGTACCGCAGCGGCCGGCCGGTGGGCGCGCATCGATCGAGCTCGACCTCGACAGTGGCTGGCGAAGGCGACGCTGCGCCCTTCCACAGCCACTCCAGAGGTCCACCGCCGTCACGAATCGCTGTGGCGAGATTGGTCGGAGTCGCGCGAAGCAGTTCCAATGCCTCGATGACGTTGGACTTGCCTGATCCGTTGGGACCGATCAGTACATTCAGAGGCTGCAGCTCGAACGGTTCCGTGCCGGGCGCGAAGGAGAGAAAGCCGTCCAGCCGCAGACGTCGTATAAAAGGTGGCCGCATCACCACACCATCAGAAAGGCAGCTTCATCCCCGGCGGCAGTTGCAAGCCGCCGGTGACCTTCTGCATCTCCTCCTGCGTCATCGCCTCGATCTTGGTCTTGGCGTCGCGGTGGGCGGCGACGATCAGGTCCTCCAGCATCTCGATGTCCGCCGGATCGGCCAGCTTGGGGTCGATCTTCACCCGCCGCAGGTCGCCCTTGCCGTTCAGCGTCACCGCAACCAGGCCGGCCCCGGCGACGCCCTCCACCTCGATGCTTTCGAGCCTCGACTGCATCTCCTGCATCTTCGACTGCATCTGCTGCGCCTGTTTCATCAGGCCGGCGAGGTTCTTCATTCCTCATTCTCCATCTCGTCCGAGAAATCGATGTCGGGCGGTGCGTCTTCGGTCGTTGTCGGCGGGTGCTGCGGCTGCATCGGCAGACCATAGGCGTCGGCCGTCGCGTCATGCACCTGGTCGATGCGCGCGCCGGGGAAGGCCTCCATGATGGCGCGCACCAACGGATGATCGGCCGCGGCGGAACGGCGGGCGGCGTCGGCGGCCGAGCCCTGATCGGCCAGGGTCGGTGTTCCCTCGGCAGCGGAGAGGGCGATCGTCCAGCGCGTGCCGGTCGCCTCGGTCAGCAACGCCGCGAGTTTCGAGGCCAGGTCGCGTGGCGCGTCGGCCTGGGGTCGCAGCTCGATCACCGGCGGAGCGAAGCGCACCAGATGCACTGAGTGCACCAGATGCGCGTGCAGCATCGCCTCCCGCCGCTCCGCCACCAGCGCCGTGACGTCGCGGAAGCTGGCAAGTTTTGGCACGGCCGCGGCGGACTCGGCGGCGGCGATGGCACCACCCCCGGCCATTGCGCGCATGCTGCCACCCGTTGGGCCGCCGGTTGCGCCAGCCGTTGGGCCGCGGGGTGCGCCACCCGCCGAGCCGACAGTTGCGCCACCGGGCGCGCCACCCGTTGCGCCACCGGTCGAGCGCCCGGTCTGGCCCCCGGTTTGGCCATCGATCGGCCCCCCGGTTGCAAGCGTCGCGGTGCCGGAGGCTTGCTGCGCGCCGCTGGTCAGACGGCGCACCAGGTCGCCGGGTGGCGGCAGATCGGCGACGTGGCACAGCCGGATCAGCACCATCTCCGCCGCGGCGCGCCGGTCCGGGGCCGTCTCGACCTCGCCGACGCCTTTCAGCAACATCTGCCAGGCACGCGCCAAGGTGGGCACCGTCAGTTGGTCGGCCAGCTCGGCGCCCCGTGTCCGGTCGACTTCCGGCAATTCGGGGCTGTGCCGCAGGAGAGGGATCGACTTCAGTCGGGTGAGGGTATGGACCAGCTCCAGCAAGTCCTGCAGCATGACGCCAAGGTCGGCTCCGCGTTCGTAGGCACGCTCTGTGATTTCCAATGCCTTCGCGGGCTCGCCCTTCATCACCGCTTTCATCAGTTCGAAGACCGCTTCACGATCAGCGAACCCCAGCATGTCGGCGACTTGCGCGACAGTGATTGGTCCCTCCGCCTGCGCGATTGCCTGATCCAACAACGACAACCCGTCGCGCACTGAACCATCCGCAGCGCGCGCAATCAGATCCAGCGCGGCCTGCTCGATCTGCACCCCTTCCTGGTGAGCGATGTGGAGGAAGTGTGTGTGCAGTTCGTTGACCCGCACGCGGCGCAGGTCGAAGCGCTGGCAGCGCGACAGCACGGTGATCGGCACTTTGCGAATTTCCGTCGTCGCGAACACGAACTTCACGTACGGCGGCGGCTCCTCCAGCGTCTTCAGCAGCGCGTTGAAGGCGTTGCGCGTCAGCATGTGGATTTCGTCGATGATGAAGACCTTGGTGCGGATCTTCATCGGGCGGGAGCGGCTGACCTCGATTATCTCGCGCACGTCGTCGACGCCGGTGCGCGAGGCGGCGTCCATCTCGAACACGTCCGGCTCGCGCTCGGCGAGGATGGCGAGGCAATTGCCGCAGACGCCGCAAGGATCGGCGGTCGGGCCGCCGGTGCCGTCCGGACCGACGCAGTTCAGCGCGCGGGCGATGATGCGAGCGGTGGTGGTCTTGCCCACGCCGCGCACGCCGGTGAGCATGAAGGCATGGGCGACGCGCCCGATCGCGAAGGCGTTGCACAGAGTGCGCACCATCGCCTCCTGGCCGATCAGGTCCTCGAACCGGGTCGGGCGGTATTTGCGCGCCAGCACGCGGTAGGCGGCGGCGTGCGCGGCCGGCGAGCTTGGTTCCGCGAGGGCGGGGAGCGCGTCGCCGAACAGGCCGGGGCCCTCCGGCGGCGGCGGGGTGCCATCGCGGGTCGTCTCATCCTGTGGCGACTCGTCCTGGAACAGGCCGGACATGCGGGCGGTTACAGCCGCCGCAGCGGCCCCCCTGTCTTCAATACGCTAGCGGGCTTCACACGTCGGCGGACATCACGCGTTTGCGGGTGGGAGGCCGACGAACGACCCAAGCGGAAACTCGTTGCGGCTGCTTCCTTCCGGACCTGACCGGGTTGGCGAGGCGCCCGTCCGCCGCCGACCTCCCACGGATAGTCTACCACGGTTCGGGGGGCACGTCACAAGCGGGGACGGGCGGCCGCGTGGCTAGCTAGTGGTTTGTCCAGGTTTTGTACGTCGTGAAGTGTCCGGTCATGTGGGCTTCCAGATCGGGGTTTGCATGGGTCGGGCACGCATTACGACGGGGTACGTCGGATGCGCTGGACCAGTTGCTGGCTGGTTCGGACCCGACGACGGCGTATGACCCGCAAGGCCTGCTTGACCAGCTCAAGAAAGCGCTGGCCGAGCGGGCGCTGGACGCGGAGCTGGAGCACCATTTCCCCACCGAGGCTGCCCCGGGGCAACAGCCGCAACGGCTATGGCTGCAGGACTGTGATCACCGATAATGGTCCGCTGCCTCTCGACATCCCACGCGACCGTGACGACGGTCTTGAGCCGCCGCTGATCGCCAAGTATCAGCGTTGTCTGCCTGGCTTCGATGACAAGGTGGTCTCGATGTATGCCCGCGGCATGAGCACGCGCAAGATTGTCGGCAGCCTGCGCGAGTTCTACAGCACCGAGGTCTGCCCGACCTAATCAGCACGGTGACGGACGCGGTGCTCGACGAGGTTGCGGCCTGGCAGGGCGCTCCGCTGGAGCCACTCTATCCCGTGGTGTTCTTCGACGCTCTTCGGGTGAAGGTGCGTGACGAAGGCATGGTGCGCCTCAGTCATCCCCTCATTTCCCTTGGGACACAAAAGAATCGGCCGGCCATAGGGGCGATTCCGGAAAGAATCGCATGAGCGCCGGCGGCGGCATATCCTTGCGAATTCGCCAAGGCGCCTTTTACCACCGCGCGAACCGACAAATC